>WFPG01000283.1 GCA_015487755.1 Acidobacteriota bacterium | reverse complement strand
ATGTTACAGACTGGACTTTTAAAGATTACGCTCTGCATCCGAAAATTTCCGCATTCCTTGTTGCTCAAGGCATTAAAAAAAATTCAATTGAAATAAAGACAAAAGTTATGGAAACAATTGAAAAACAGAAAAAAGAGATGGAAAAGATGATTGAAAAGGAGGAAAAATAATTTAATGAAACTTCCTATAGTTGTTTACGGAGACCCTGTTTTAGAGAAAAAGGGCGAGAAAATAAAAGAAATAAACGATGAAATAAAACAACTTGTTGAAGATATGTACGAAACAATGGTTGCAGCCCCCGGAATCGGGCTTGCCGCCCCGCAGGTTGGCAAAAGCCTTCAACTTGCAATTATTGATTTGTCTGCAGGGGAAAACCCTGAAGAAAGGATTGTTTTAATAAACCCTGAAATAACAGAAACAGAAGGAATACAAAAAGAAGAAGAGGGTTGTTTAAGTTTTCCGGGAATATTCGGGTTTGTGGAAAGGCCTGAAAAGGTAAAGGTAAAATATACCGATTTAGACGGCAAAGAAAAAGAAATAGAGGCTGAAGGGCTGCTTGCAAGGGCTTTATGCCATGAAATAGACCATCTAAACGGAGAACTTTTTATTTACAAATTTGCTCCCGTGAAAAGAAAAATGGTTATGAAAAAAATAAAAAAACTTATGAAGGAAGGAAGATGGGGTTATTAAAAACAGTATTTATGGGAACCCCTGAAATATCCGTTCCCTTTTTAAAAAAACTTAATGAGTTAACTGATTTAAGGCTTGTTATAACCCAACCTGACAGGCCGAAAGGAAGAAAAAAGGTTTTAACCCCCCCGCCTGTAAAGGTTGAAGCGGAGAAATTGAGAATTGAGGTTATCCAGCCTGAAAAGATAAAGAAAAATGAGGAAGTAATCGCAAAATTACAAGAGGTAAACCCTGATTTAATTCTCGTAGTTGCTTACGGAAAGATAATTCCCGAGACAATATTAAATATCCCGAAATACGGCTGTTTAAATATTCACTTTTCCGCACTGCCTAAATACAGAGGGGCAGCACCTGTTAACTGGGCTATTGTAAACGGGGAAGTGATAACCGCCGTATGCCTTATGAAAATGGACAAAGGGCTTGACACAGGCCCTCTTATCGGGTGTTTGTCAGAGAAAATTGACCCTAATGATAATGCATTAGACTTATTTGAAAGGCTCACAGAAAAGGGGTTGAAATTGCTTGAAACAACCATGTTTGATTATGTTGAAGGAAAGATAAAGCCTATTCCCCAGAACGACGAGCATGCAAGTTATGCCCCGATAATAAAAAAATCAGACGGTAAACTTGACCCTACCCTTCCGGCGGTTGAAATTCACAACAGGGTAAGGGGATTTTACCCGTGGCCTTCGGTTTTCGGCAGGGTTAACGGAAAACTAATTAAAATCCTTAAAACATTCCCTTCAGAAAAAACGAGCGATAAAAAACCGGGAACTATTGTTGTTACTGATAACATACCCTTTATGGTATGCGGAGACGGGCACCTATTAAAACTTATGGTTGTTCAGCCTGAATCTAAAAAGCCTATGGACGGCAAATCCGCTGTTAACGGCGGATACTTAAAAGACGGAGACAGGATTGAATAAAAGGGCATTCATACTCTGCGGTGAATTATCCGCCGAGCAATACGCCTCAAAAATAACCCCTGAACTAATAAAAAACGGCTTTGAAGTCTTTGCAATGGGAGGAGATTTGCTTAAACATGCCGGGGCTCAAGTTGTTTTAGACTACAAATCCCTCTCTGTTGTAGGCTTAACCGAGGTAATTGAGCATTACTCAGATTTAAAAAAAGCATTCAATTTCCTCGTAGAAAAGATTAAAGAGTTAAAGCCTGACATTCTGGTGTGCATTGATTTTCCCGACTTCAACATAAGGATTGCAAAAAAGGTAAAAAAATATGTGGGGAAACTTGTTTACTTTATCCCCCCTCAGGTGTGGGCATGGAGGCTTTACAGGGCTAAGTTTATATCAAACCTCTTTGACAAGGTGATTGTGTTGTTTCCCTTTGAAAAACCCTTATACGAAAACGCAAAATATTACGGCCACCCTTTAACCGAAATGATATCCCTGAATTTGGACGAAAACGATTTTTTAAACAAATACTCATTGAAAGAAGATAGAAAAAGGGTTTTGCTTCTCCCCGGAAGCAGGAAAAAAGAAATCACCTCATTAACACCTTATCTCTCTCATTTCGGGAAACTAATCTCCGAAAAACACAAAGACACAGATTTTCTTTTTCTCCCTTCAACATCTCTTGAAAGGGATATTGTCAACTTCTTTAAAGCGGAATTTACAAAACAGACAGGAAAACAACTTTTTGAAATAAATTCTGAAGACAAGTATGAGGCTATAAAATACTCACATGCGGCTGTAGGGAGTTCAGGCACTGTTTCCCTTGAATGCGGGCTTTTAAACACCCCCATGGCAGCCCTTTACAAACTATCAAACTTTACATACTTTTTCGGTTTATGCGTTGTAAGAAGCGAGTTTATCACCATCCCTAACATTGTTTTAGAAGAGGAAATCTTCAAAGAATTGATAAATTTTGACTTAACACCGACAAATATAATGGATTATGTAGAAAAAGTGTTGTATAATGCTGAATTTAGTGAGGCATTACAGAGAAAACTTGAAAAACTAAATTTAATGCTTCACAAAGAAAACACAATTTCAAACATTGCAAAGGGAATAATTGGATAATGTCTATTTTAAGAAGGTTTTTAGGTTATTTTAAGCCCTATTACGGCGCTTTAACGGTGTCGTTTATAATTCTGTTCTTTGTTGCCGTTTTGTGGGAATTGAACACAGCGGTGGCAAAACTTATAATGGACGGCCCGTTAAAAGAGCAGACAACAATAACAAAGGTTGAGAGCAAAGCCCAAAGCAAAGACAGGTTAAAGTTTATAACCAATTTTAAAAACAAAGTAAAAAAATACCTTGAAGAAAAAGGGATAGGGAAAAAACTTGACTTAAAAAACAAGAAAACAGGAGATGTTGCGGTAATTATCCTGTTGATTTTAGGGCTTTACATATTAAAGGGATTGGCAACATTCTGGGGGTACTTCATTTTAGGGGTAACGGGACACAAGATACGGGATTTAAGGAACGACCTTTACTCCTCAATAATAAACCAGAGCGTCTCTTTCTTTGACAAATACCATTCAGGTACCCTTATATCAAGAATTACAAACGATGTTTACATTATCCAGAATGCGGTTACCACTAAAATAGGGGATTTGGTGAAGGAGAGTATGTTCCTGATTTTAATAATACTTGCAATCTTTTACATAGATTACAGGTTATCCCTGCTTCTCTTATTCATTATCCCGCTTATCGTTGTTCCCGTAATCCTTATAAGCAAAGCAATTAGAAAGGCAACCACTTTAAGCCAGAAGAAAATGGCTGAAATAACAAATATCTTAAAAGAAACCATATCCGGTAGCAGGATTGTTAAAGCATTTGCAATGGAAAACTTTGAAATAAAAAAGTTTATGCAGAAAAACTATGAGTTTTTCAGGGCAAATGTAAAACTGGTAGCGGCAACCGTTGCCTCTTCCCCCATAATGGAACTGGTGGGAGCAATAAGTTTAAGTATTGTCATATTCTACGGAAACATAAAAATCAAATCAGGGGAAATGACAACAGGCACATTTATGACATACATTACCAATGTTCTGTTGCTTTACTCTCCTATAAGAAGGCTAAACAAGGTTAATAATGAAATACAGCAGGCAATGAGCGCATTGAAAAGGGTTTTCTCTTTAATGGACGAAAAAAACCCGATTATATCCCCTGAAAACCCAAAACCCTTCCCGGAACAGATAGAAGAGATTGAATTTAAAAGTGTTACATTTTCCTATGACGGAAAGAAAAAGGTTCTTGACAATGTCAACCTAAAGGCAAAGAGGGGAGAGACAATAGCAATAGTCGGCTCAAGCGGAGACGGAAAGACAACCCTTGTAAACCTTATCCCGAGGTTTTTCGACTGCACAGAAGGGGAAATTACAATTAACGGTATAGACATTAGAGAATTTGACTTGCACAAATTGAGAAACAACATAGGAATAGTTACCCAGGAAACCATTCTCTTTGACGACACTGTTTTCAACAACATAGCATACGGAAGAAGCGATATCCCTATGGAAAAGGTTGAGCATGCGGCAAAATTGGCTTATGCCCACGACTTTATAGTAAAAATGAAAAACGGTTATCACACGAACATAGGGGAAAGCGGTGTCTTTATATCAGGCGGCCAGAGGCAGAGGCTTGCCATAGCAAGGGCTTTGCTTAAAAACCCGCCGATACTTATACTTGACGAAGCAACAAGCGCCCTTGATACAGAATCGGAAGTGCTTGTTCAAAAGGCACTTGAAAATCTTATGAAAAACAGGACAACCTTTGTTATTGCCCACAGGCTTTCAACAATTAGAAACGCAGACAGAATCTATGTTATAAGTAAAGGCAAAATCGTTGAAGTGGGCACACACGAGGAACTATTAAAGAAAAACGGGGTTTACAAAAGGCTTTACAACATTCAATTCGGTGGCAAGAATGAATAGCCTGTTATTTAAGTCAATACCGACTGTTGTTTCAAGTTATATGAAATTTGTTCATAAAACCGAACTTCATAGAAAAATGATAAATGCCGAGCCTGTAATTGAACTTTACAAAAAGAACAAACCGTTTATATACGCATTCTGGCACAATAGAATATTTATGGCTCCCTTCGGCATTCCCGAATACATCAATAGGTATGTGCCTATAATCTCAAAATCCAAAGACGGGGAGTTAATAGCAAGAACGGTAGGCAAACTTGGGGTTAAGGCTTATGCCAGAGGCTCTTCCTCAAGGTATGGGAAAAACGCCTATCAAAGCGCTGTTGAGCATTTAAGAATGGAAAACAAAGGCTATGTGGTTGCCGTTACTCCTGACGGGCCTTTAGGCCCAAAGTATGTTGCCAAAGACGGCGTTGCAAGAATGGCTCTTGAAACTGGTGTTCCTGTTGTATGCTTTTGCTATAACGCTTCAAGGAAAATAACCGCAAACTCATGGGACAACTTTATTATCCCTCTTCCCTGCTCTGAGTTTGTTTATGTTTATGATGAGCCTTTTTTCGCCGACAAAAACAAGTCTGTAAAGGAAAACCTTGACATAATAGTCAATAGGTTAAATAAAGTAACCGAAATAGCGGACAATTGGGAGTTTTAAAATGAAAAGCATGACAGGTTTTGCGGAAGCAAAAAAAGAGTTTGAGGGCTTTACGGTAAACACGGTAATAAAAAGCATAAACAGCAAATACCTTGATATTACAATTAAACTTGACGAAAATTTCCAGTCAATTGAAAGGGAAATAGTCTCTCTTGTAAAAGCAAAGGTTAAGAGAGGCAGGGTAAACATATTTATCACCATTGAGTTTGACACATCAAAATACCCGGTAAAGGTAAACGAAGAAAAGGTAAGGCCTATCCTTGAGCAAATTGAAAAAATCCACAAAGAGTTTCCCTCATTTGAATTTAATGTGCCTCTAAGCGTGTTTCTATCCTCAAACAACGGCTTTTTTGAAAACAGGTTAACGGAAGATTTAAAAGAAGAGGTAAAAAAGGCAATACTTGAAACTGTAAACTCCATACTTGAACCCTTTAATGCTTCCCGTGAAAAGGAAGGAGAATTTCTGAAAAAAGACTTTGAGGAAAGGCTTAAAAAGGTTGAAAAACTTGTATCTGAAATAGAAAAACACAGAGACGGCTTTTTTGAAAAGCAACTTGAAAGGTTTAGAAAACTTATAAACGGGCTTGTTAAAGAGGGAGACGAAAACAGGATTATGATTGAAGCGGGGATTTTAGCAGACAAACTTGACATAAGCGAGGAATTGACAAGGCTGAAAAGCCATGTTTCGGTTTTCAGGGAAACAATGAAAGAAAACGAAAAGGCAATAGGCAAAAAGTTAGACTTTATACTTCAGGAGATGATGAGAGAGGGCAATACAATAGGCTCAAAGGGAAAAGACAAAAACATCTCCAAACTTGTAATTGAGTTAAAAACAGAGATTGAAAAGATAAGAGAACAGGTTCAAAACATAGAATAGTATGGAGTTTTTATTATTCCATTCGTTGCAATCATTTTTAATAGCCGCATTTATAATACTTTTAGGCCAGATTATATACGCAGCATTAGGCTTCGGCTCCGCAATGGTATCAATCACTTTGCTTTCCCTTGTATTCGGCGATTTGTCTCAAATTATCCCTTATTTCCTTCTTCTCTGCGTTCCAACAGAGATTGCCGTTGTTTTCAAAAACAGAAACTCAATAGACTTTTCCTTTGTAAAAAAATTCGTAATATTCCTGTTTGCAGGCCTTCTCATAGGCTCTTACCTGCTTAAATACACAATGCCCAAACACCTTGTTTTGTATTTGGGAATAATAATCTGCCTTATTGCCATTTACTTTCTGTTTTTTGAAGAAAAATTAAGTTTCACCTTTAAAAAAGACGGCATTGCGGGAAAAATTTTGTCCTTCATAACAGGAATTTTAGGGGGAGTTTACGGTATTTCAGGGCCCCCCATAATCATTTTTTTAAAAGGCTTGAAACTTGACAAAACAACATTCAGGGCAACAATACTGTCTATATTCTTCTCAATGAGTGTATTAAGAACTGTTATTTACATATTTTTAGGACTTTACAACCTGAAAATACTCATTACAGCAATTCTCACAATACCCTTTGTCCTTGCAGGACTCTATATCGGCAACAAAATCCATCTATCAGTTTCCGAAACAAAATTCAAAAAGATAACGGCACTTGTCCTTCTAATTAACGGCTTTCTCTTAATACTCAAAAACCTCACATAAGGAAAAAGTAACAGTAAAAAGTTACAAATATTGTGGCAAAAACCTGAAGCCATATTCCGGCCTTTGCCATGTCTTTAACAGAAATAACCCCGCTACCCATAACAATAGCGTTGGGCGGGGTTGCAACAGGAAGAACAAATGCAAAAGACGCTCCCAATGTCGCTGGAATAAGCAAAATCAAAGGGTCTATATTTGCAGTCTGGGCAATTCCCGCAAGTATTGGAAGCATAATTGTCGTTGTTGCGGTGTTTGAAGTAAACTGAGTAAGCGTTCCTAAAACGAGAATTACAAGAAAAACAAGGAGCAAAGGGTGAAGGTGGGTTATAAAAGCAAACTTATGCCCTACCCAGTGCGTCAATTCGGTTGCCTTAAATGATTCCGCAAGGGCAAAACCTCCACCGAAAAGAAACAAAACTTCCCACGGAATACTTACCACATCTGAAAAATCAATAATTGCCTTCCCTTCCTCTTTTGAAGGAAGGAAAAACATCAATGTGGCAAAAAACATTGCAACGGTTGAATCTTTTATGTATTTCCCGTATGGAAAGAAAGACGCCCAGCCTCTAATTTTAAAAGAGCCGAAATCAAAGCCAGCCCTTGTAATCCAGCCTATTGCAGTCAAAGCAAAGATAACCATAACAACCTTTTCCTCAAAAGACATATCGCTTAAAGCCTCTTTCTCGGTGTCAATAATCTCTTTCAAATTCTCTTTCGGCAAGCCTTTAAAGGGAAAGCAAAAGTAAACCATGTAAACCCATGCAAAGATAAGAAGAAAAAGGCTGATAGGCAGGCCTATCTCCATCCACCTTGCAAAAGAGATTTGAGCGCCGAAAAGTTTGTTGTACATCCCTGCAAAAACAAGGTTAGGCGGAGTGCCAACTAAAGTGGCAACCCCCCCTATTGAAGCGGCAAAGGCAATGCTAAGCATCAATGTTTTGGAAAAATTCATAAACTCATCGCTGTCTTTCATTCTGTCGGAAAAACTCTGAATTAAAGCAAGGCCTATAGGCATCATCATCAAGGTTGTGGCGGTATTTGACATCCACATTGAAAGAAATGCGGTGGCAACCATAAAACCTAAGATAATTGTATTCGGATTTGCACCTAAAAAATCAACAATATTCACCGCAATTCTTTTATGCAAACCCCACTTTTGAATAGCCTGAGCAATAACCAAACCGCCTAAAAAAAGGAAAATCAGGTGATGTGCATAGGGCTTTGCAACCTCGGAAGCGCTCATAACCCCTAAAAGGGGAAACAAAGCAAGGGGAAGCAGAGATGTTGCACCCATCGGAATGGCATCGCTTAACCACAAAATAGCCATGGCAAAGGTTGTGCCTAAAACCGCCTGCTGGCTGAAATTCAAGCCTTTAATCGGAATAAAGGTTATTAAAAGAAACCCTATAAACGCAATTGCAATCCACTTAAACCTGCTCATAACCACCACCTTTCAAAGTTTCTTTCATTAATTAGATTCTAAACCATCTCCCCCCGTTACTCAAATTTAGTTATAATAAAATAAGAAAAATCAAGGGGGTTATTATGGATCCTGTTTCAATTACTTTGAATGTTTTGTTTAGTTTGATAGGGACGGCGTATTTGATTTACGGGAAGAAGGCGGAAAGATGGAATTTCGGTGTTTGTGGGGCTGTGCTTATATTCTGGCCTTACTTTTTTTCAAATGTATGGATTGATTTCTTAGGCGGAGTAATTTTAATAGCACTGCCGTTTTTAGTGGATTTTTAATCTTGAATAAAGTTTTCCACCTGCTCAATAATTGCTTTTAGTTCTTCCCTGATTTGTTCAAGGGTTTTTAAATCCTTTTCAACCTTTTCTTTCTGCTCCACCCTTTTTCTCATAGCCTCTTTTACCGCTCCGTAAGTTGATTCAAGGGTTGTTTCAAACCCTTCCTGCAAAACCCTTTCAAAACTTCTGAAACTTTTGTCTATGCTCTGGTAAATAGACCACCTTAAATTTTCTATGTTTGAAACCGTTAATGCGTGTATCTGCTCTTTTAACCTGTTGATTATCCTGTTGTTTTTTACCTTTAAGGGAAGCATTTTATCAACCACTCCGGGGGGAATGGGGTTAAATGTGGTATTCCACTTGTGGGTTACCCAGTAAGGCTGCTGAATTAGTTCAAACAGTTTGTCCTCTTCAAGTTCTTTATATGCCACGTCAAACAGGTTTGCGGCTATCTCTTTTAAAGAATTTACCAATTCATTTGCCTTTTTTTTATGCCTGTTTAACAATTCATTGACTTTGTTTTCAAAGAGTTCTGTTGTCTCCCTCATCTTTTTTTCAAAAAAGGGCGGAATCTCTCTGGAGAGTTTTTCCCTTATCTTTAATTCGTCTATTTTTTTGCCCTTCATTAAGGCAATTTCTTCGTTCATTATCCCTTCAAGGTATTCCTTTGCCTTTTCCCTTAATTCTTTTGAATACTCTTCAAGAAATTGATGTAGCCTTTTATTGTCTCCCTTTAAAATGTCAAGGGCGGACTGTTTTTCATAGTTTAATTCCTCTATCTTTTTCTCAAACAAAGCCATCTTTTCTTCAAGGACTTCAAGGGGCATCTGCAGGGATTTTATTTCAAGGTCAATGTTTAAAAGGACATCGTTTAAAGAATGAGAGATTTTTACGGCTATTGCCTTTGCAAGGGCATCGGATTTTTCCTTTGCAAGGAAGTTTATAAGGTGCTTTTCAATATACTTTATTTTGCTTTTTTCAATCAGGTTTTTGTCATTCTTGATTTTGCCTTTTAATCCCTGCTTTGCGGATACGGGGAAGATTTTGCTATTACCGTTTACCCCTGATTTTTCAAGGTTTTTCTTTAAAAAGTTTAAAACATCTTCCCTCTCGTCTTCGTCAAGGTAGTCTATTTTGTTCAGAACAAAGAAGAGACGGGGGATTTTCTCTTTCACCTGTTTTAAGAATTCAAGTTCAACCTCGGTAATAGGCGGGTCGGCAGAAACAACAAAGAGTGCGGCGTCGCATTGGGGGAGAAAGTTTAAGGTTGCCTCGGTGTTGTGCTTATAGGTTGAGCCTATGCCCGGTGTGTCAATTAAAACCACCCTGTTTTTCAGCAATTGGTTATCTGGAATTGTGATTATTACTTCTAAAACATCTTTCTCATTTTTCGGGTTTTTTTCTTCCGTAACAAACTCGGATACAAAATTTCTAAGTTCATCAACAGACTTTGCCTCAAAGTAAGCATCTTCCTTTTCAGAGTTAAAGGTAATCCTTGCGGATAAACTCTTTCCGCTTTTTAAAAAAGTGGGAATTGCGGTTAATGGGACAACAGAACTGGGCAATACCTCAACCCCTAACAATGCGTTTAAAAGAGTTGATTTACCCCTTTTAAACTGGCCTAAAACCGCAAGGTTAAATCTCCCTTCCGAAAACCTGTTTTTCAAAGCAAAGAGGTTTTTTCTTTCCCTTTCAAAAAAATTGCCTTTTAACTTTTCAAGAAGGGAGATTGAGTTTTCAAGGAGAGTTAAGCAATCGCAAGTTTCAGGGGACGGAGTAATGTTTGCTCCCATAATTACCTCCTAAAAAGTAGGCAGGAGTCATCAGCCTTACGGCGCTTTCTGGGGGACTCCATCCCCGTTTTATAAAATTATAGCAAAAAGTAGAAATTTTTAATATTGTCAAAAACTACTTTTATTTAAAGGCTTTCATTTAATTGACATATCCAAAAGGCTTTTTGCAAAATTATTTCCCTTTTTCTCAACAATATAATCAAACGGCGTTTTCCCTCTTTTATCCTTTACAAACAAGTCTGCACCGTTTTTAAGTAAAATTTTAACTATGTCAAAGTGTTCCTCTTCAATTGCAAAGTTAAGAGGAGTCCAGAACAAAGTTTTCTGATAATCTGTTTTAGCATTGAGATCGGCACCGTTTGAGATTAAAAAAACCACCATTTCTTTACTTCCGTAAAAAGCCGCATAATGAAGGGGTATGAATCTGTCGTCATCTTCCACATTTACATTAACACCTTTGGAAATCAATAGTTGAGCAACTTTTACACAATTCCCTCTTGCTGCAAAATGAAGCGGGGTACGCCCTCCCCTCCATCCTTTAACCGTTCTTGCATTTACATCAGCCCCGTTTTCAATAAGAAATTGGGCAATTTCATATCGGCAATATTCGGCGGCAACATGGAGAGGGGTAAAAGCGCTTTCAATTTTTGAATGGATACTCACACCTTCCGAAATCAGGCGCTTTACTTTTGCTGTATCACCTAATTCTATCGCCCTGAACAATTCTTTTACCAACAAAATAAAATTCCTCAGCTTTTATGTGTAATTT
>WFPG01000282.1 GCA_015487755.1 Acidobacteriota bacterium | reverse complement strand
TATTTTATGAAATTAACTCATTGCCTGGTCTAAATCTGCGATTAAATCCTCAACATTCTCTATTCCCACAGAAAGCCTTACCAATCCGTCCGTAATACCTGCCTGCTCTCTTAACTCTTTTGGCATTCCCGCATGTGTCATTGATGCAGGGTGCTGAATGAGGGTTTCAACCCCGCCTAAAGATACCGCAAGGGTGCAAACCTTAACAGAATCCATCATTTTCTTTCCTGCTTCAAGCCCGCCTTTAAGTTCAAAGGATATCATTGCGGAATACCCTTTCATTTGCTTTTTTGCCACTTCATGCTGAGGGTGGGATTTTAATCCCGGGTAAAAAACCTTTTCAACCTTCGGGTGGTTTTCAAGGAATTCCGCAACCTTCATTGCATTTTTACAGTGCTTTTCCATTCTCAAAGCAAGGGTTTTAATGCCTCTTAAAATGAGGAATGCTTCCAGAGGGGAGATTATTCCGCCTAAATGCTTGTGAGTTGAGTATAATGCCTTGTAATCCTTTTCATTTTTAGCAATAACACAGCCTGCGACAACATCGGCATGCCCGTTTAAGAATTTGGTCATTGAGTGTAATACTATGTCTGCTCCCAATGTTAAAGGCTGTTGTAAAATGGGGGAAGAAAAGGTGTTGTCGACCACAAACTTTGCGCCTATCTCTTTTGCTATCTTTGAAACCTCTTTAATGTCAGTTACAACAAGTGTGGGGTTTGCAGGGGTTTCAACATAAATCATTTTGGTATTTTCTTTTATTGCTTTTTTTATCTCCTCAAGGTTTGAGGTGTCAACAAATGTTGTTTCAATACCGAACCTTGAAAACACATTTTTCAAAAGCGTTGTTGTGGGCCCGTAAACAGACTCTGAACAAATTACATGGTCTCCGCTTTTCAAAAATGTTGAGAATATAAGGGTTTCTGCGGCCATTCCGCTTGATGTTATTATTCCCTTATAGCCATGCTCAAGTGTGGCGACAGCCTTTTCAAGTGCCTCAATTGTCGGGTTGCCTATCCTTGTGTAAATATAGCCCTCTCCCTTTCCCGCAAATAGTTCGGCACCGTGGTCTGCATTTTTAAACTTAAATGTTGAAGTCTGGTAAATTGGAACATTTACCGACATATACTCGTTTTTGTCCATTGTTACATGGATACATTCGGTTTCAATCTTTAATTTCATACTCTCTCTCCCTGATTTTTATTTAATGGTCACACATATTTTCCTGTGTTTGCAGTGTCCCTTCAAGGTAGTCTTTAACTATTTTCTCAATATCCTCTCCGCTTACGCCTTTAACAACGGCAACTTTATTGTTCTTTAACATTGCTTCGGCTTTTTCGCCTATTCCCCCTGTTAAAACAACATCCGCTTTATTTTCTATAAGCCATTGAGGGATTATATTAGGCTCGTGAGGGGGCGGTGTCAGTTCAGTTTTTTCAATTATCACTTTTTTCTCTCTGTCAGCCGAGATAAAAGCGAATTTAGCATGGCCGAAGTGAGCGGAAGGCTTGCCGCTACCGTCAAGGGGTATTGCGATCTTTATTATTCTTTTGTCTAACTTCATTTCCCTTGATTTTGCCGCATTTATTATCTCTTCAATAACAGGCTTGAACATCTCCAGTTCTTTCACTTCTTTGTGTAGTTTCCCAGCATCCGCCGCTTCAATAAGTTTGTGGGATAAGGGAAGGCTTGCAAGTAGTTTTAGGTTAAACTCTTCCGCAATCTTCTCTCCCCCTCTGCCGGGGAAAATCTTAATCTCTTTCCCGCATTCTGGGCATTGAATCCTTGCCATATTCTCAACTATTCCGGTTACTTTCACCCCCATTTTTTCGCAAAAGGTAACCGATTTTTCAACATCTATTACAGAAACGTTCTGCGGGGTTGTAACCAAAACAGCCTGAGCGTCTTTAATTAACTGGAAAACGGTTAGAGGCTCGTCTCCCGTTCCCGGAGGGCAGTCAACGATTAGATAATCAAGGTTTTCCCATTCAACATCGTAGATAAATTGCTCAATTAAGCCTATCTTTAAAGGCCCTCTCCATATAAGCGCGTCTTTTTGTGATTGAAGGAGAAAGCCTATTGACATAACTTTAAGGTTAGGAAGCACCTTTAAAGGCATAAGTTTTTCCGCTGGGGTTAATCCCGGCCTTGCGTCTGTTAGACCGAAAAGGTTTGGGATTGTAGGGCCGTGAACATCAACATCCATTAAACCGACCTGATATCCCTCAAGTGCAAGTGATACGGCTATTCCCGCCGCAACGGTGCTTTTTCCAACTCCCCCTTTACCTGATAAAACAACAACCTTGTTTTTTATCATTGATAAAGTGTCCTGAATCTGCGCATCCTTTATCATTCTTTCAAAATCCTGATTCTGGTTTGTTCCGCATGAGCCGCTTGAACAACTGTTTGCCATTGTATCCTCCTTTTATTCCTTACAATTGTGTTTTTTTGTTGCAGGTATCTCTTTATTACACTTTTCGCACCTTTCCCTTTTTTGAAAGGCAACATTTCCGCCTTCCACAGTAATTGCCTTGCCTTCAATAATAGCGGTTGCTATTTTGTTTCTCGCTTTTTCTATAAGCCTTGTAAAGGTAGGCCGTGATATATTCATTAACTCTGCCGCTTCCGCATGGTCTAAGCCTTCGTAATCGCAGAGCCTTAAAGCCTCGTATTCGTCAAGGGTTAAAGTTATGTTTTCTATATCCCTGAATGGAATGCCTGCCGGCTTGAATATTTTTACTTCAGGTTTTTTACCTATAAACCTTAATTTTCTCGGCCTGACCATTTCAACTCCGTAAAGAACCTTTGTTCATAATCAATATAGCAGAATATTTAATATTTTTAAATTATTCATACTCTTTTATCTCAATTTCTCCCTTTAACGCTTTTATGCTACCTTCCGCAAGCGCCAACAATTCGTCTTCTCCCGGGAATACCACAATTTTTGCAAGAGGCTCAATCATTTCCTTTATCCATGTAATTAGCATATCCGAATGTGCAAGCCCGCCGGTTATTATTATTGCATCTGTTTTGCATGCAAGGGCTACATGATATGAGCCTATCTCTTTCGCAACCTGATACGCCATTGCCCTGTATATTGTTTCAGCCTCTTTGTCTCCGTTTTTTATCTTTTCTTCTATTTCAATTGCGTTGTTTGTTTTAAGGTAGGCGACAAGCCCCCCTTTTCCTACAGCCTTTCTTTTCATTGTTTCAGGCTCGTAATGGCCTGAATAGCAAAGTTCAATCAGTTTTAGCGTCGGCACTCCCCCGCTTCTTTCAGGGGAAAATGGCCCGTCTCCCGATAGCCCGTTGTTAACATCTATAACCTTTCCCTTTCTGTGTGCACCTACGGTAATTCCGCCGCCTAAATGGGCTACAACAAGGTTTAACTCTTCGTACTTTTTGCCTATTGAATCTGCATACCTTCTTGCAACAGCCTTCTGGTTAAGTGCGTGAAAGATAGATTTTCTCGGGTTTTCAGGCATTCCCGAATACCTTGCTATTTCTATCATTTCGTCAACAACAGGAGGGTCAACAATAAAAGCAGGTTTTCCTCCCGCCTCTTTTGCCAGTTCGTCGGCAAGTATTGCCCCTAAATTTGAGGCATGCTCCCCGAATTTTGCATATTTTAAATGCCTTTTCATTAAATCGTTTACCTTATAAACACCGCCGGGAATAGGTTTTAAAAGCCCGCCTCTTCCCGCAAAAGCGTCTATATCCGAAAGTTGTATATTGTTTGATTTAAGAAAATCTAAAATTGCCTTTTTCCTGAAAGGGTATTGCTCGTAAATAGACTTAAATTTTAATAAATCCTCTGTTTCGTGTTTAAGGTTTTCAACCTTTATAGGCTTGTCCCCTTTAAATAGTCCAATCTTTGTTGAGGTTGAGCCGGGATTTATGGTAAGGATTTTTAAATCCATAGTTTTCCCCTTATGAATTTACAACTGCAAACACTATTGAGTATAACTTGGTTTCTGCGCTGTCCGCCCTTGAGGTTAAAACAACAGGCGCTTTTGCTCCCGCGATCAATGCCGCCGCCTTTGCCTTTGCAAAGTAGGTAAGAGATTTGTAAAGGGCATTCCCTGACATAATCTCCGGGCAAATAATAATGTCGGCGTCTCCCGCAACCTCTGATTTAATCCCTTTGTGCTCCGCCGCTTCTTTTGAGATTATGTTGTCAAGGGCAAGGGGCCCGTCTGCAAGTATATCTCCCAATTGCCCCCTTTTTGCCATCATTGTTAAGATTGCCGCATCTTCCGATGCCTGAACCCCAGATTTAACCTTTTCATTGTGGGTTAAAAAGGCTACTTTAGGGTTTTCTTCAACAATGTTTTTCATAAAGTTTACCGCATTCCTGGTAATGTGTATCTTCTGGTTTATGTCAGGGGCTATATTCATAGCAGCATCTGTTATTAAAAGCAGTTTGTGGTATGAGGGAATTTCAAATAAGGCTACATGGGAAAGGATTGAGTTTGTCCTTAACCCCCACTCTTTGTTTAAAATTGCTTTTAAAAATGTATCTGTGGGGATTAACCCCTTCATAACGATATCACCCATCTTTTTTGATACAAGGGAAATACCGTTTTTAGCAGATTCTTCAGGGGAATGGGTATTTAATATTTCCACATTTTGCAAGGGAATTGCCAACTCTTTTAATGCTTTTTCTATCTTTTCCTTATCCCCCACAAGTATTGGCTCTATAATCCCCAAATCTAAAGCGTCTTTTATTGCTTCAAGAACAGGCCTGTCATGCCCTTCCACAACAACAATCTTCTTTTTTTGCGCACCCTTAGCCTTATCTATAAGATTTGAAAGTTTTTTCATTTTAACTCCTTTTACCGCTTATTTTTCCAATTGCTTTATCTTTTCTTCAACAATTTTTCTCAACTTTTCTATAAGTTCGCTTCCCTTATTTATCAATGTATCGGTTTTTTCTTTCATTTCATTTACAAACTCTTTGTCTTCAATGCCGGGAAGGTTTATCAATACATTTAAAACCGCTCCCCTTAAACCTGCATAGGCAACCTCTCCGCCTACCCCGGCGTCTGTTACAGAGTTTATGTTTCCGTTTTCGGCAACCTTAATTGCAACCTCTATGGCTTTTAAGGAGTTTTCCGCAGTTTTTAAAGGAACGGAGATAGCCTTTTTCAAGCCTTCAAGCATTGCCTTTTCCCTTGCCTTTTTCTCCTCCTCGGTGTTTTTAGGCATTTTCAAGGCAACAAAGTATTCGTTGAAAGCATCCGTGTCGTCGTCAATCCCTCTAACCAATTCCTCTTTTATCTTTTGAGCCTCTTCTCCTATTTCAGCCATTAAGTCTTTCACTTTTAAATACTTTTTCTTTGATATTGTTAAGCCTGCAACCATTGAGGACAATCCTGCCCCTAAAGCGGAAGCAAGTGCGGAAACGGAGCCGCCACCCGGTGCGGGCGTTGCCCTTGAAACCTCGTCAACAAGGCCTTTAACAGTCATATTGATAAGTTTTCTATCGTCAAGTGAGGGGTAACCTAAAACCTTCTCTTTAATGTTAAATTCTGACACATCGTTTAATCCCATTGAGTAAACCGCTGTCTTTAAAACATCGTCTAACGGCACTCCCGCGGATTTCCCCTGCTGTTTAAGGTAATAAACCCCTGCCTGATAGAGAGCCTCAAAAGGAATAAGCCCAACCACTTCGCTTCCTGTAACCACAAGCCCCCTTTCGGCGGCAAGTTTCCTTACTTCTTCAAGAACAATGTGGGGAGGAGTAACCTTGTAATTTGTGAGGTTTATTGAAATCTGCGCCCTTTCGTATTCGTCAACATACCAGCCTATTGCCTTGCAGAACTTGAACTTTCCCGCTTTGATTGAAGGCTTCCCTACAAGGTTTGTGGGGTCTATTCCGTGCTCTTTGTATATTGCCTTTAAATCGTAATTATGCTCTTTTTCGCAATGCTCAAACAACTCGTCTTGGGTTTTTGCCACAAAATCGCAGTTTCCGCAGTAAAACTCCCCTTCCTTGTGCTTAACAATTGTGCCGTATGTGTAGAAAGGCTTAATATTTCCGACCCTTTTAGGCCTTCCCTTTTCCCTTATTTCAAGTGCTATATCTGTTGCATAAAGTTTTTCCCTTGTGTTTAAGGTGATATTGTACGCTATTAAAAACTCCCTGACCCCTATAACTGTTGCCCCTGACTTTGGATTAAACTCTGCAGGGCCGTAATCAGGCTTCCATTCAGGGTCTTTAAGTTTTTCTGCAAGCCCTTCGTACTCACCCTTTCTTATGTTTGCAAGGTTTTTCCTTTCAGGCCTTGTTGCGGCGTACTCGTAAAGGTAAACGGGGATTTTCAACTCTTCTCCAACCCTTTTTGCTAATCTATGTGCAAGTTCAACACACTCTTCAACTGTAATGTTGTTTACCGGGACAAAGGGGCAAACATCGGTTGCGCCCATTCTCGGGTGCTCCCCGTGGTGTTTGGACATATCTATAAGTTCGGAAGCCTTCTTTATGCCCCTGAAAGCCCCTTCCACAACAGCGTCGGGGTCTCCTACAAAGGTAACAACAGTCCTGTTTGTATCAAAACCGGGGTCAACATCTAAAACATCCACCCCATCAACGGAATTGATTGCTTCAACAATTGCGTTTATAACCTTTTTATCTCTACCTTCGGAAAAATTCGGAACACATTCAACAAGTTTTTTTGCCATCTATCTCCTCCGAAATGTTTTTTATCAAGCCTTTTAAGGGTAAAATCCCCCTATCGGTATAAACATAGCAAATAATCGTATTTTTGTCACCTTTTAGCGGGGAAAAGGCGAAAAAACAGGGTGAATTTTTATTTTTTAATCAGTAAAGTTAAACCTCTTTAACCTCAATTACTTTGTCCGGGTTTTCAAGCACTGTTTTGACAATTTCAAGCCATTGGTTTTGATATTTTTTAAACTCTTTGTCTGAGGGGGAAAGGGAAAGCATTTTTCCTAAAACATTTCCCGGTGAGACAAGTTTTTGAGGAAAATAGAAAACATCTACCGATTTTCCAGTGTCAATCCTTGTAAACCTTGCAAAGGACGGTATATCGCAATTGAAAAAGAGAAGGTTTACCCTTGAATACTTACCGTTTAAGCCTTTGAAGCCCCTGTCGTAAGTTGCCCCTGTGATGTGTGTTATAACCGAGGCTATTACCCCCTGCGTTCCCTCATTAGCGCTTTGCGGCAGTTCAACCTTAACCTTTCCCCTTTCGGGAAGTTCCTCTTTATAAAGTTGTTTCAAAGCGGTTAAAGTTACAAGGTATGCCCCTGCTACCGTTACACACCCGTGTCCAGTCGCCTTAACTATGTTAACAAAAGAGTACTCAATAATTCC
>WFPG01000281.1 GCA_015487755.1 Acidobacteriota bacterium | reverse complement strand
GTATCGAGCAGAATGGTTGCTTCATTATACTTTGTAATTTTGCATTTCGTTGTGTTTCCTGTTAAAGCAATTCTGGCACTTTTCCCTTGGAGTATTGTTTTTCTATTCATTTTTAACAAAAGGCTGTTGAGGGAATTGAGGGATAACAAATTATTTATCACCTCTTTTCTGGTTTTTTTATCATCTTTTGTTATTTTAACTGTTTTCCCCGGCGGAAGGGGAAGGTATTTTATGCCTGCTGTCCCATTTTTTGCTGTAACACTTTCATTTTTATGCCCTAAAGCTTACCTTTTAAAAGATAAAATAAAATGGTTTGCTCTTTTGCTACTGACAGTTATTTACTATCTATTTGCGTATTATGTCATCAAGCAAGGGTTTGTTTTTCAAGGTATTTTTCTTATTGTTTTAGGAACGCTTCTATTTTACTTTGGCAAATTCAAATACTATGTGTTTGACTTTCTTGTTGTTTTTTCAATATTTTTATTTCTTTTTTACATTCACGGCTTGTACCTTTACAGGGCAACTACAAAGAAAAATTATAGGGAGATTGCAAAGCATGTTTATACTCTTCTTCCAGAAAAAAAACTGCCTATTGTTGTTGACAACACATTGAAACCGGAATTTGTTTCCCTTGCATTGAACATTGAAAGGTTGACAGGTGAATTTGTTTATTCTGAAAATGTAATCCACCCTAAAAAATTCTATCTAATAACTATGAAAAACAAGCCCTGCAAACTTATTTACCAATGCCATTGCTCAAACAAAGTCCCTTCTCTCAGAATTTACCTTTGTAAAACATTAAAAAAAGATTAGAAAACAACAGTATATGATGCTTAATCTTTACTCTTTCGCACCTTTTTTTTGAGAAGTTTAACGATATTCCAATTGCCTATTGATTTTGCAATGGAAACGGGAGTTTCGCCGTATTTGTTCTTTGCATTAACATCAGCGCCGTGTTCTATGAGAAGTTTGCAGATTTCAGGGTGATTGTTTGCTGCCGCCACGATAAGAGGTGTATTTCCGTATTCGTTTTTTGCATTTACATTTGCGCCGTATTGTAAAAGCAGTTTGCAGATTTGAATGTGGCCGTATTTTGATACAAGAAGAAGCGGTGTCCATTTGTTATTGTCGGTTATATTTATATCTGCACCGTTTTGTATTAGAAGTTGACATACTTTTAAAAAGCCTTTCCTTACCGCTTCGAAAATAGGTGTTTGCCCTTTCTTATCTTTTATATTTGTATCCGCACCATTTTCTATTAAAAGTTTACAAACTTCAATACTGTTGTTTTTTACCGCATAAAACAAAGGTGTCCGATTATAACCATCTGTATCGTTTACATCAGCCCCTTCTTGAATTGCTTTTTGAACTGAAGAAATATTATTGTCCTTTATTGCTAAAAGCAATTTTCCGAATAAAGAATATTCGCATCCATTTTCTTTTAAAAAGTTAACAATCTGTGCATTAAATAATTTTGAAAAAACAGTTGTGTCAAGAGGAGTATGGCCTTTGTTATCAGTGGCGTTAACATTTGCGCCGTATTCTAAAAGAAGTTTACATGCTTCAAAACTGCCTCGTCTTGCAGCCTCAAAAAGCGGGGTTTCTCCGTCATAATCTTTTGAGTTTACATCCGCCCCGTATGCTATCAGGGTTTTGCATAATTCGAAATAGCCTTTCCCCACTGCTTCAAAAAGGGGAATTTTGCCGTTTTTATCCTTTGCATTTACATTTGCGCCGTATTCTATTAGTAGATTGCATATTTTAAGATTGCCCTTTTCCACTGCGTAAAATAACGGAGTTGCCCCGTCATTGTCTCGTGCACTAATATTTGCTTCGTTTTTGATTAGAAATTTACACATTTTAAAATTGCCTGCCCATGCGGCATAGTGAAGGGGTGTTTCGCCGTAGTTATTGCTTTCATTTATATTTGCACCGTGTTCTAAAAGAAGTTTACACACTTCAAGGCGGTTGTAATCTGTTGCAATAAAAATAGGTGTTTGGCCTTTTTTATCTTTTTTATTTGCATTTGCGCCGTTTTCTATGAGAAGTTTGCATATGTTTAAGCGATTGTGTAAACTTGCCCAGAAAAGAGGTGTTTTCCCTTCAGTATCTTCCGCATTAACATCTGCACCTAACATAATCAAAATTTTGCAGATAAAAGGACGGTCTTTTTTTGTAGTATAGTTAAGGTAATTACCGTATTGTTTTGATTTTACATAATCATGTAT
>WFPG01000280.1 GCA_015487755.1 Acidobacteriota bacterium | reverse complement strand
TGCGAGGGCAATATGAAGTGCAAAGAAATACAAAATTTAATCCCTTTATGCATTAAAGGAATGCTTACCGAAAAGGAACAGAAAGAGGTTTTACAACATATTGAAAACTGTAGTGAATGCAAAAAAACACTTAAACTTGAAGTAGAGATAACAAGAGGAATTGAGGATTTGCTTAACGGCGAGTATGAAGAAACATTGCCGATCAATTACTCTTTTATAGAAGATAACCAAAATAAAGAACAAGGCAAATACAATTTCAAGGCTTTTAAAAAACTTTTCTTTGCCTTCGCCGCCGCAATTTTAATCGCCTTTGTGTTATTTATCTTCAACAAAAACAAAGAGTTAACCATTACAGAGCCTGAAATACAATGCGTAAAAATTAGCGAGCCTAAAATACAAAAAATTGTTTTTATAGACGGAAAACTGAAAACAAAGGTAAACAAAGTAGGTGAAAACATTTATTTAATTCAAATAAAGGGAGGACAAAATGATTAAAAGGTTTTTAACTATGCTGCTTATTACAACATTAGTGTTGGCTGCTGGAAGAGTTTTTGCTGAAAACAGCGATATTCCCGCAAGGCTGCAGACAGAGGTAATAAAATTAAGGCATATAAGCTTTACAAAGCCTATAGAGGAAACCATAAAAACAATAATAGACACCGACTATTCAGGAAAAGCATTCTTCACTTACGACAAAAAGAACAAAGCAATTATAGTTACTGCCACAAATGTTACCATTGACAGAATAAAAAAGTTTATTAACAAGTTTGACATTAAAGGGACACCTCTTGTATTAAAGGTTTATGTTTTAACAGAAAAAAAAGGGAAAAATGAAGGCAATAGCCTTCCACAAACATTAACGGAAAAACTTAAAAAATTGGATATATACGGCGTTGAAACCCTATCTTCAGCAATGATTACCACAAAAACAGGGAAAAGCGTATTCATTTCATTGAAAGACCCTAATTTAGGCACAACATTTGAAATAACCTTCTTTTTAACTGAAGAAGACGGAAGAATCGGGTTGTACGACTTTAATATTTACAAGTTAACAAAGGAAAAAGACAATGTGTACAACAAATGGAAAATTATCCACTCGTCCTACAGCATTACCCCTCAAGATCCTCTTGTAATCGGGATAACAGGGGATAACAAGGTTGATTACATATTTGCAGTAACAATGACTAACTAACTATAAAATAAAAACTTGATTTTTGGTATAATCCCCCTATAAAAGGGGGATTTTTTTATGATTGTTTTGCTAACAGACTTTGGGCTGAAAGATGAATACATTGCCGAGATGAAAGCAGCAATTAAATACATTGAGCCTTCTGTTGAAATAATAGACTTAACCCACTTTGTTGAATTCGGAAATATAAAACAAGGGCAATTTTTCTTAAAATACTCGTACAAATTTTTTCCCAAAAACACAATATTTGTGGCTGTTGTAGACCCGGGGGTTGGAAGTGAAAGAAGGGAAATTGTCGTAAAGTTTGAAGACAGGTGGTTTATTGCACCTGACAACGGGCTTTTAGGGTTTGCGGAGAATGGAAAGTTTTTTAAAATTAAAAATGTTAAAAACCCCATAACAAAAGAGGTATCAAGCACTTTTCACGGAAGGGATATTTTCGCCCCTGCAGGCGCATACCTTTATCAGGGCAGGTGGGAATTTTTTGAACAAATAGAAAGTATTGACACTTCTATAAAAATTGAGGAAGTTAATACACTTTCCGAGAGAGGAGAAATACTGCACATTGATAAATTCGGAAACATTATTACCAATATTTCAAACTCGCTTTTTGGAAAAATCAAGGTTGATATAGGTGGCACATTGGTTGAAAACTTTGCGGAATGTTTTGAAGAAGGCAAAATAAAGGGTTACACAGTATTTATAACAAAAGGCAGCAAAGGGCTTTTAGAAATTGTTTCATACGGGAAAAGCGCCGCCGAAAAACTGAATGTTTCAATAGGGCAAGAAATTAAAATAATGGAGGTATAGATATGGGACTTTTAAGACAAAAGAAAAAGAAAAAAGGATTTTTACCAAAACTTGTAATACTGCTTTTAATAATCTGGGCAGGTTCGGGAATTTATTTTTCATACAAAGGAACAAAGAAAATTGAAAACCTTATCCCCCCGATAGAGGAAACAAAAATTCTTAACTTGATTAAATTCTTCCCCTCATATAACCGTGAATTGGCAAATGTAGGTAAACTTATTAAAGGCGAAAAACCTTCAGAAAAAAAAGGCTGGCTTTTTAATTCAACATACAAAACAATTGCAAAAAAGCTTTTAACAAACCAGAAAATCAACGAGTTTAACCAATTTATAGAATATCTCTATAACAGGGAAAAAAAGCCTGAACTAAATTACTATTACGGCCTCTACCTGTTTAACAAAGGGGAATTTGAACAGGCAAAGCCGTTTCTAAAAGACAAAGCGGAATTTAAAGAAGTATATAAAACAAACAAACTCCCTGTTATTAAAGGGGTTCTTTATTACGACATAAAAGACAAAACATATCATTCAAAATACAAAGGATTGAAATTTTTAGAAACAATTTTCCCAGAAAAGAGAAACTATTTGATTGTTTATAAATCAACAATTAACCCTGAAGTTCAGGATATTGCGGAGATAACAATGGGGGATAATGAAGGGTTTTTCGCATTTGCAAGGCAGGGACAGATAATTGCAATGGTGGCAAACAATGTTGACCCTTTAAATTCATATTTTGAACCGGGCTCTGTTATTAAGCTTATTACATTAACCGCATACCTTTCTGAAAACAGAGACGATGTAAAATTTCCCTTTTACTGTGTAAAGCCTTTAAATATAGACGGAAAGCCTTTTTATGACTGGAAAAAACACGGAAAAATCCCGTCTTTTGAAGAAGCGCTTGCATGTTCCTGCAATCTTGTATTCGGGGAATGCGGGTTATCGCTGGGAAAAAGTGCTTTAATGAAGTGGTATTCAAGGTTTTACATAGACGGAAATAAGAAAATAAAGTTTTTAGAAAAAGAATTTGTCCCCGCTAAAATCCAAAAAGAGATAACGGATAGATACTCTCTTGCCGAAGCAGGGGTTGGTCTTGAAGTACCTGTGGTAACCCCGTACTGGCTTATAAAAACTGCAAGCACCTTTGCAAGGGGCGGCAGGGATTCCTTTCCTGAAATTGCTACTTTTTCACATGTGCTCGGCGTTAACCAATCCACAGGCATTATTGAAAATATGAGTTTTACCCTAAAAAATAATAAAGACTTTATCTTTGATTTGCAGAAAGTTAAACCTGTTTACAGGGGAATGGAAAAGGCTGTTGAACTTCCCATAGGAACAGGCAAAAGGGCAAAAGTTGACTGGATTAAACTTATGCTTAAAACAGGGACTGCAGGAGAAAAACCTTTAAACAGTTTTATTATAGGCGTTGCCAGATACAACAACGCAGACTATTCCTTTGCATTGTTTTTAAAACACGGAGGCAAAGCGGAATACAAAGCGGCACAGACAATACACAATTTCTTTAATTCATATAAAAACGTATTTTTTGAAAAAAAATAAAAAAACCGCCCTATTCGGGCGGTTTGCTTTTTTTTAAGCTTTAAGTTTGAATATTTCCCTGAATGTAATTGTGTAAATGTTCTATTTCAATCTTCCTATCTTCAAGCACGGTAACCATAATATCCCCTGCCGTAACCAAACCTATAAGTTTCCCTTTTTCCAATACCGGAATATGCCTCTTTTTTGCAGAAGTAATCATCCTTGATACCTCTTCTATGGTGTCGTCAGGTGAGCAAACTAACAGATCTTTTGTCATCAAATCGTCAACCTTGGTTTTATCCGGGTCAACACCTGCCGCAACAACTTTATTTAACACATCCCTTTCGGTAAAAATCCCCTTTATCTCCTTCCCTTTTACAACCAAAACGCTACCTACTTTGTTATCAGTCATAACTTTAGCCGCGTCCCTGACAGTAGTTCCGCTTTCAACAGTTATTACCCCGTCATAAGGCTTTCTCTTTAATACATCTTTAATTTTTTTCATAAAATTTCTCCTCCTCATTTTTTAAATCAAACCTTAATTAAATTATAAGTTTTGTAAAAAGTTTTTCAACTAAATGTTTACTAATTTAGAT
>WFPG01000279.1 GCA_015487755.1 Acidobacteriota bacterium | reverse complement strand
GGTATACCACGGGTTTCAAAAGTACTCTAAAAAAGACAGAAAAAAACTTTATACCAATAAAAAATTAGACCTGTCAACAGAGTTTTATAGAGCGGTAGACACCCTGTTTGAAATTCCGGAAACATACCTTTTTGCAAAGTTGGTAGATTTCTTTGACAAATCATCCGTTAAAAGCCAGTCTTCAAGTTATAAGTGGCTTTACGACGATATCAGGTGGGCTGTTGATTTAGTCCACAGGGACGGGACATTGAAAAACATAATAAGGAAACAGCCTGAAAAATATATAATAAAAAACGAATTATTGCCCCTTGCTTTAAACCATTTCAGAAAAAACGGCAGAAAACTGTTTATTGTTACAAATTCCGATTACAAATATACGACCTTTGTAATGGAGTTTTTATTAGGGAAAAATTTCAGGGAATTTTTTGACATAATCGTTTACAGTTCTTCAAAACCTGACTTTTTTACCAAACGAGAACCTTTTAAGGTTATCTCAGAAGGAAGGTGTTTTGAAGCGGAAAAAGGCAATATCTACCTTCTTGAAAGCAAATTGGGAGTACACGGAGACAGCATCCTCTATGTAGGAGACCATATATACGGGGATATGCTTAAAACTAAACAAACTTCCGCATGGAGAACAATGATGATTATCCCGGAATTAGGGGAACACTTGAAAATAAAGCAAATGATTAAAGAGGATTCAAAAAAGCTTATAAAACTCTTTGAATTGAAAAACAGGACAAACAGGAAACTTGAAAAAACAATAGAAGAATTAAACAAATTGATAAAAGAAAAAGAAGACGAATTCGATAACCTGAATTTAAACACCATAAAAGAAATTGACTCAAAAATAGAGAAACTTACCGTTGAACAGAATAGGTTAAACTTAAAGTTAACCGAGCTTTTAACAAAAATAAGGGAAGTGGAAGAAAAGATAGATAAAGCGTTTAACCCTTATTTCGGAGATTTATTTAAAGAGCAGAATGAACTTTCTTTATTCGGAGACCAGGTTCTTGACTTTGCATGCACCTACACATCAGACTTAACAAATATACTTTACTACTCTCCGACAGAGTATTTCCACACCCCCGTTCAATTGATGCCTCACGACAAAGAGCCTGAATTCCTTGACATTGAAGTCGGAGAAATAAGCGAAAACTGATATGTTTGAAATAGCGACAGTTTTTCTTCTTTTAATGTGGGTTATATCCTTCCCTTTCTCTAAAAAAACATCGACAAAAGAGGGCTTTTTTGTTTCCTCAAGAAAAATGGGGGCACTAACCCTTTCTTTTACCCTTGCGGCAACCACAATAGGCGGCTCGGCAATAGTGGTATCTTTAAAACTTATTGAAAGATACGGTATATGGGGAATAATGATGGATATATTCGGGGGGTTGGGGCTGATTTTACTCTCTTTTACCCTGTCTAAGAAAGTTAGAAAAACAAATTCCCTGACACTTCCCTCTATCTTAAAAAACCAATTAACCAAAACAGAATACAGAATCATTGCGATAGCACTCATTATTGCCGAAGTATGCTGGATTGCCCTTTCAATAAAGGGAATTCAAATTGCAGGGCATTTTTCACCCATTGAAACCGCATTTATCACCTTTTTAATTCTTGCTTATTCACTAATAGGCGGGCAATGGAGCGTTTCAAAAACCGATATTGTTCAATTTCTTTTAATAATTTTAGGGCTCGGTTTTTATATTTTTGAACCGGGAAAAAGTTTCAACTTTCCTCAAAAACTCCCTGACTTTTACCTTGTTTACCTCTGCACTTTAATGCTTTTATCTCACATAATAGGGCCTGACATCTATTCAAAACTCCTCTCGGCAAAAGACGAGGAAACGGCACAAAAGGGGAGTTTTTTTAGCGGGATACTAAAGATTTTCTTTTCAATACTGCTTCTTTTTGCAATCAAAAAAGGCTTTTCAATTCAAAATATCAATGCCTTAATATTTCTTATAATCTTTTCGGCAATTGTATCTTCAATTGACAGTATGCTTATAACTTCAAGTTCAATAGTGTGCGAAGATATTTTGGAAACAGATAAAAGGTTTTTTATAAAAATAACCGTTATAGTTATCAGTGTGTTATCCTTCCTTCTTGCAATTTACACCCCGAATATAGTTTCTTTGCTTTCTTCAGGCTACACCGTGCTTTTAATAGCAATAACATTTCCTGTTTTAAGTTTTTTTCTGTTTAACAATATCAAACCTTTCTTTGTAATCACCCCGCCTGTAATCTTTGCAATAGTGTTTTTACTTACAAAATCAAACCAATACTCATTTTTTGCGTCAATAATATTTGGAGGGTTGAGCCTTGCCTATACTAAAGTTTACAGTTGAAAAAAACACTACTTTAAATAAATTTGCAAAATTTAAAGGTATTGACATTGCAAAACTAAAAAAATCCCTTGAAATAGGCGGGGTTTTAATAAACAACAGGAGAATAAAAGATTTGACCCACAAACTAAAAAAGGGAGACAGGGTTTCAATATGCATTGACGAAAAAATCCCTGAGTTTGAATTTTCCAAAGAATGGATTGTTTTTGAAGACGAATATTTGATAGTTGTCAACAAGCCTCAGGGAATGACAACACAGGGGACAATGTGTTATGACATAAACCACCTTTATTACTTTGTTAAACAATACCTGAAAGGCTATGCCGGCCTTCACCACAGGCTTGACAGGGATACAAGCGGGCTTGTTTTGTTTACAAAAAAGAAGGAAGTAAACAAACAAATTGCAGATTTGTTCAAAAACAGGGAAATAAAAAAAACTTATATTGCAATTGTTTACGGAAAGTTAACAGAAGAAATGAAAATTCAAGCCCCGATAGGAAGAATACCTCAAAGCGAACCTAAAAAATGGTGGGTTAATATGCCTAATTCAAAAGAAGCAATTACAATAGTTAAGCCTGCAAAAAACTTCAAAAACTTTACCATAATTGAGGTAATGCCTTTAACAGGAAGAACGCACCAGATAAGGGTTCACCTTGCAAGCGCAGGGTATCCGATTTTAGGGGATAAATTCTACAATCCTGAAGATTCAACAGGTTATTCCTTAATGCTTCACTGTAAAAAATTAGAGTTTTCTCACCCTATAACGGGAAAAAAGGTTACAATTGAAAGCGATATGCCTTTCAGGTTTAAGAAATTGATTCAATCGGGAGAATAAAATGGATTATAACTTTCAGCCTCATAGAATTATAGAGATTTATCCAATAACGGAGCCTGAACCGGAGAAAAAAGACATAATTTCCCTTCTAAAAAAGGCAAATAGAAAACTTACCCCTAAACAGAAAACACTTTCTTTTCTGCTTTTCACTATAACTTTTATAACAACCACATTTATAGGGGGAGTGGATTATGTTTCCTTTTACAAATTAAAATTAAGCATATTCGGCCTGAAATTCTGGATTGGGGGATTATGGTACTCCATTCCCCTTATGACAATACTTGTTTTCCACGAGATGGGGCACTTTTTAACGGCAACCTATTACGGGATTGATTGCACACCACCCTATTTTATCCCGGCACCAACCCTGATAGGCACATTCGGGGCTTTTATAAAGATAAAATCTCCCTTTCTTTCAAAGAAAGAGTTATTTGATGTGGGAATAGCAGGCCCTCTTGCAGGCTTTATTGTTGCACTGCCTGTTTTAATAATAGGTGTCTTTCTCTCAAAACCGGCAGGCAACTTGACTAACAGCAAGGATATCATAACCTTCGGCGAGCCTCTTCTTTACAAGGTAATCGTTTTATTAAAATACGGGACTACAAAGATTGACCTGATACTCCACCCTACAGGGTTTGCGGGATGGATAGGGCTTCTTGTAACCGCATTAAACCTTCTTCCGGTAAGCCAATTAGACGGGGGTCATATCTCTTATGCAGTATTCGGAAAAAAGAGTTTTTTTATAGCCTACGGATTGGGCTTTGTTTTGTTAATACTCTCAATGTTTTACAGCGGCTGGATTGTATGGCTAATCCTTTTGATTATACTTGGGTTAAAACACCCGAGGTTTTTCTTTGAGGAAGAGCCTCTGGATAAAAAGAGGAGAATCCTTGCCATTGTTGCGCTAATAATCTTTATTCTGTCCTTTATACCCATACCTGTAAAATTTTAAAAAATCTCCTTCTCTATGGCACAAAAATTGCTTTTTCATTTATAATAAATTTAATTATGCCGTTTTGACACGGGAGTATTAAAATGAAAACCTTGGTAAAGGAAAACCACAAAGTCACCTCTGTTTTTTTTGTTATTATTATCCTTTACTTTTACGGCTCAAACAAACTGCCACTGTTAAACAGGACAGACTCACGGTATGCGGAAATAGCCAGGGAAATGGTGGTAACGGGAGATTATCTTATCCCGAAACTCATGGGCACCCCCCACCTTCACAAACCGCCTTTAAGTTACTGGTTTATGGCTCTGGGAATGAAAATATTCGGGGTAAACGAATTCGGTGTCAGGTTTTTCCTCACTGTTTTTGCAATTCTTTCACTTTTGTTAATTTACCTGATTGCAAAGGAACTTTTTGATAGCAAAAAAGCGCTATGGGCTTTGATATTATCAGCAATATCCCCCGGAATATTCTTTACCTCAAGGGTGCTTGCAACTGACATATTTCTTCTTTTCTTTGAACTCTCGGCATTCTACTTTTATTTAAAATTTAAAAAACAAAAAAAAGAGTTATGGCTTTACCTTTTCTGGCTTTCCCTCGGGCTGGGATTTATGACCAAAGGCCCGGTAGCAATGGTTATACCCTTGTTAATTCTTTTTGTAACAAGTTTATTCAATAGAGATTTTTCAAATCTTAAACCTCTTTTTAAAGGCAAATTATTGTTAACTTTCTCCATAATTGCTTTCCCCTGGTATCTTTACCTTATATTCTCCGACGGGAGGATTTTGAAATACTTTGTTATAGACCAACTTTATGCAAGGATTGCGGGAATAAAAGGGACAAAGATAGGGCATCCTAAACCCTTTTACTATTACTTTGAAATTCTCCCCGTCCTTATTCTTCCCTACTATATCCCCTTTGTTATTGCATTGATTAAAAAAATTAAAAACGGCTTTTCCGACACAGAATTGTTTTTAATTGTGTGGGTTAGCCTTCCTCTTGTTTTTTTCTCTCTAATTTTAACAAAACTACCCACTTACATTCTTTTTTCAATACCACCTGCCGCAATGATAACCGCCGATTGGCTTGAAGAAACAAAATCAAAACTTAAATGCCTATGGTTAACCTCAGGTTTTCTTCCATTTCTTTTTTTGTTAAACGATAAATTGTTCGCTCTTTCGCCTGTGATAATGAGAGAAATAGTGCGCTTTACCATAATAATCAGTATTCTGGTTGTAACCCTTATAATAATAAAATTTGTGAAAAAAAATTGTTTTAAGACTGTTTTCCTTGTTGCATGGGTAATTGTATATTTTTTAATTGTTAACTTATTTATCTCTTACCCTCAAATATTGAAGTCTAATAAAAAATTAGCCCTTATAACAAAAAACATAGGGTATAAAAATATTAAAACAGTATGCTTCAGGCAATACGCTTTTCAACTTCCGTTTTACACAAAAGAAATTCCTTATTACTGCGACATTAAACTTGAAAAAGAGATAGCACCATTTAGAAAACTTATATC
>WFPG01000278.1 GCA_015487755.1 Acidobacteriota bacterium | reverse complement strand
CTATTAGCCCTACAAAGGTTTCATCAAGGATTTTGTCAATGTTTTCTTCATCAAAGTCATCTACCTGTAAGGGTTTTTCTTCTTTTGCTTTCTTTTTGCTTTGTTCTTCAAGAATTATGTCTGGTAAAAAAGATTTTATAGACTCTTTTAGTTTGGTAATAGGTACAGGTTTTTTTAGGTACTCCTGTGCCCTGACTTTTAATTTTTTGTGTTGTTCAAAATCCGCTTGCGTTTTTTCTGAAGAAGTAATAATGACCGGGATGTGTTTTAATTTTGCATCTTTTTTGATTTGATTACAGAAAATAAACCCGTTTTTGTCAGGCAATTCAAGGTTGAGGATTATTAAATCAAATTCTTCTTCTTTTAACTTTCCCATTAAACTCTGGCCGTTTTCAAGAAAAATGACTTCGCAAATATCCGTATTAACAACCTTTTCTACATCTTTCCAGAATTTTTTGTCAGGGTCTACAACAATGATTTTTCTCATTATTCTTCTCCATATTCTTTCAATTTTCTGTGCAATGTCCTTAACCCGATTCCCAGTGCCTTTGCAGTATGTGTTTTATTGCCGTTAAACTTTCTCAATGTTTTTAATATAACCCTTTTTTCAATTTCTTCAAGAGGGTCTCCCAATTTAATTATAACCGAATCTTCAGGTTCAGGTAGCGGTTGTTGTTTAATTTCTGTTTTGTAAGAAGATTTTTCAACCACTTCGTCAGGCAAATGGTGGGGCTCTATAATGTTTTCGTTTGAAAATATCACAAGGCTTTCAATCAGGTTTTGCAATTCCCTGACATTGCCGGGCCACGGGTAATGCTCAAGTATCTTTAATGCCTCTGGAGATATAGAAATCTCCGGCTTGTTGTGGGTTTCCCCGAATTTTTTTATAAAGTGGTTTACCAGAAGGGGGATATCTCCCTTTCTTTCCCTTAAAGGGGGTATTTTTAGGTGGACAACCTTTAGCCTGAAGTATAAGTCTTCCCTGAATTTACCTGATTTTACAAGCTCTTCAAGGTTCTGGTTTGTTGCCGCTATTATCCTTGTTTTTACCTTTATCAATTTGTTTCCGCCTACTCTCATAAATTCTTTTTGTTCTATTATTCTTAAAAGTTTTGCCTGTAAGTCAAGGCTCATTTCTCCTATTTCGTCAAGGAAAAGGGTGCCGTTTGAGGCTAATTCAAATTTGCCCATTTTTTGTGAAACCGCCCCGGTAAACGCCCCTTTTTCATGGCCGAATAATTCGCTTTCAAGTATCTCCCCCGGGATAGCTGCGCAGTTTATTGGAAGGAATATATTGTTTTTTCTCGGAGAGTTCTGGTGTATCGCGTTTGCTATTAACTCTTTTCCCGTGCCGCTTTCCCCGGTTATAAGCACGGTTACATCTGTGGGTGCTACCGTTAAAATCTTTTCAAAAAGTTTTTTCATTTCGGGAGATTTCCCGATTATGTTCGAAAAAGAGTAAAATTTGTCTATCCTCTGCTTTAAATTGTCAACCTCTCTTTTCAGCCTTTTGTTGTTTATTATTTTTTCAACCCTTTTTCTTAATTCAAACATATCAATAGGCTTTGCAAGGTAATCGTCCGCCCCTAACTTCATTGCTTCAACTGCCGACTCTATGCTTCCGAATGCGGTAACCAATATTATGCTTATGTCAAATTGCAGTTTTGTTATTTCGCTTATTAACTCAAGCCCGTTCATTCCCGGCATTCTAAAATCGGTTATAACAAGGTCGATAAACGATGCATTTGTTTTTATGTAATCAAGGGCTTTTATGCTATCTTCAAATGAAATTACATTGTAGTTTTTCTTTTTTAACGCTTTTTCCATAGCAAGCCTTGAAGCGGCTTCATCTTCTACTATTACAATCTGTTTTCCGTCCATAACATTCTCCGGTTTTTGTTTACTTTAAAATTATCCTATATCTTGAGGGGAAAAGGGAAGGTAAATTATAAATTTGCTTCCTTTTCCTTCTTCGGTTATCACTTTGATATGTCCCCCGTGTTTCTGGACATTGAAGTTGCATATTGCAAGGCTTAACCCTGTCTGCTTTTCGCTTGTTCTCTCCTTTGTGGTGAAATAGGGGGTAAACAGAAGAGGGAGGTATTCTTTTTTTATTCCCTTCCCGTAATCTTTTATCTCAATTTTTACATAATCCTTTAAAGGAAAGTGAAAAGTGAGTATTTCGGGAAGGCTTGCTCTTTCAATTGTGATTTCAACTTTCCCTTTAAAATTTTGTGATTCAATTGCGTTTTTAATAATCTGTTCTAATGTGTATTTTATCTTTTCCCTGTCAATTGGGATGTTGAACTTTTCGTTTTCTTTCAGTCCAAAGGCTATTTCGTTAAACTGTTGTGAAAATTTGTTTATTACGCTTTTTATAAGAG
>WFPG01000277.1 GCA_015487755.1 Acidobacteriota bacterium | reverse complement strand
TCAAGTAATAAAAAAAATTAGAGCAAAACAGTGTACAGGCTAATTTATAACCTTTCTTTTATCACCGACCTTTACGGTAACCCCTTCCCCGTCAAGATGCTCCAGCAATGCGACAAGGTATCTCCTTGAAATATTGAAAACAGGCTTAATATCCTGCAAGGTAAATTCCGGCATTTTTTTAGTAAAATTCTTAAACCTTTCAAAAAAATCATTATATGAAGAGAAGGACAAGTAAAAATCAGCGTTTACCCTTACAAGTTTTCCTTCTTCAAGCCCTCTTTTCAACAAATCTTTTAAAAGCGATTTATCCTTAAACTCATTTGACAAAACATTCATCATAGGCGGGGTTAAACCCCCTTTTTCAATTAACTTTATTAGCCTTTCAAACTCTTTATTCTCATCTACCGAAAGTTTGCTTTTAAAATCGGGAGTACGAACCACATCGCCTTCCTTAACAAGCCTTTTTTTATTTATCAGTGCCTCAAGTACCGGCTTTTCCGTCTCCGAAAAATAAGCGTAAGGGATGCCCGGTTTTCTCGGGTTTTCAGTTTGAAATGATTTTACTTTTTCTATTAAAGTGCCTGTCAAGCCTGAATAATAATTAAAAGACAATATTGAATTCCCGTTATCGAGGACAATAATTTTCCCCTTTTGCTTTAATCTTTTAACAAGGGAATTGAAGTAATCGGAATTTACGAAAACCCTTTCTCTCAACAATCCCGAATTAATAATCCCTTCCTCTTCAACAATTGCCAGAAAAATGCCTTCAAAATCGGTTTTATCTTTATTTTTTAAGTCTTGCGCTCCCCTATAACCTTTTCTTTTTTTAGGTTTATTGTCAAGTACTATTCCTCCTCCTATGGTAAACAGCGGGGAAAAATGCCTCAAAATAAACCTCTCGCCTGTGTAACAGGCAATTGAATCCTCAAACCTTAACTGACAATAGGTTTCAAAGGGTACTTTTAATTCTTTACCTTCAAGCAATTTAACCCTTGCTATCGCATCTTCTGTGCCAATGCTTACCCTTACCCTTGTCAAGTCTTTAAAGTTTAAATAGCCTGATATAACCTTTATTTTAGCGTCAACAATACTTGTTGTTAAATTAAGGTTATCCTTTAAAGCGATATTCCCCCTTTTTATCTCTTCTTTCTTAAAAGAGGGAAGGTTTAATGCAGCCCTTTTCTTTGCGGAAACCTCTTCAACCTTTTCTCCGTGGGTGTTTATATTCCTTATCTTCCCTGTTTTACCTGAAGGAAGTACTGCAATTTCATCATTGATTTTAAGGGTTCCCGCCATTAAAGTGCCTGTAACAACTGTGCCGTACCCTTTAATTACAAAACTTCTGTCAATGTTTAAAAATGCAGGCCTTATACTGCTAAAGTTGTCAATACCTTTAGCAAAATCAAAAAGAAAAGATTTAAATTCTTCAATACCCTCTCCAGTAACAGCACTAACTTTAAAAAGGTTCTCAATCTTCCTGCCCGCTTTTTCAAACAATTCTTCAACTTCCAACTCTACAAGGGAAATCATATCCTCATCAGCAAGGTCTATTTTGGTAATAACGGGGAAAACATGCTCAATCCCCAACAGATTAAGTATGTCAAAATGTTCTTTTGTTTGAGGCATAACCGATTCGTCGGCGGCAATAATCAAAATGGCAAAGTCTATCGAATGCACTCCGGCAAGCATATTTGTAACAAAATCTTTGTGTCCCGGCACATCTATAAAACTTACGGAAATATCGTCAGAATCCATATGGGCAAAACCTATATCAATTGTAATGCCCCTTATCTTTTCTTCTTTCCACCTATCCGCATCTATTCCGGTCAATTTGTAAACAAGTGAAGTTTTACCGTGGTCAACATGGCCGGCTGTTCCGACAATAACCTGCCTTTTAGGCATTTTCTCCTTTATCCTCATCGACAACAACCTTATGCTCAATAGATTTTCTATGCCTTAACTTACAATAATTGTCTATCTTTTTGCCGTTTAATTTTATAACAACCGCAGGATGCCCTACAGCAGTAGCATTTGCGGGAATTGAATCCAAAACAACCGAATCTGCTCCTATTTTGGTATTTTCGCCAATTACAACAGGCCCAAGTATCTTTGCTCCTGCCCCAACAAACACATTGTTTTTCAAAGTGGGATGCCTTTTTTTCCCTTTTTCACTCCCCCTACCGCCTAAAGTTACCTGATGGAACAGGACACAGTAATCTCCTATTTCAGCAGTTTCACCTATAACGGTACCCATTCCGTGGTCTATAAAAACCCCTTTCCCTATTTTGGCTCCAGGGTGAATTTCAATACCGGTTAAAAACCTGTTAATGTGAGAGAGTAATCGAGGAATTACGGGGATTTTCAATTTCCACAAAAAATGGACAAATCTGTGAAAGGTAATTGCGTGCAAACCGGGATAAGTTAGCAGTACTTCAATGATATTTTCGGCAGCAGGGTCATTTTTAAAAACCGCTTTTACATCTTCCTTAAAAACATGGAAAAAGGATAGCATTTTATCTTAACGTCTGCAAAACCTGTTTCGCACAGGCCTTAAAAGTCTCGAACACTCCTAATCCCTGGATTGCAACCGCCTCAAAGTAAGGTTCACCTTTATACCTTAACTCCTGGACAAGCTCTTCAACAGGGACAATGTTAGGTAAATCCCTTTTGTTTAACTGCAACACATAGGGAATTGTATCGAGGCTTAAATTATTTTCAATTAAATTTTCTTGAAGGTTTTCAAGTGACTCTATATTTGCCTCAAACCTTTCTTCCTGCGAATCTGCAACAAAAATAACACCATCCGCACCTTTTAGAATAAGTTTTCTTGATGCATTGTAAAAAACCTGCCCCGGGACGGTATATAATTGAAATTTAACTTTAAAACCGTGAATGGTTCCTATATCAATAGGCAAAAAATCAAAATACAAAGTCCTGTCCGTCTCAGTTGCAAGGGAAATCATTTTCCCTTTTCTCTCTTCAGCAGTTTTGGTGTAAATATATTGAAGGTTGGTTGTCTTACCGCATAATCCGGGCCCGTAATAAACAATTTTACAATTTATTTCTTTAGCCGCGTGATTTATGAAAGCCATAATTAAATATCGCCGAATAATTTATCAATATCGTCTTCTGTTATTTCCGCAAACGGTGATTCGTACTCTTTTGAATCTCCAGCCTGTTTCTTAACCTTTTCCTCAATCATATCAAAAACCTTCTCAAGTTCTTGAGAAGCCTTTTTAACTCTGAGCCTCACCAGCCCGAGAGTAGCCTTGTTGTCAAAAATAACAACTAAAATTCCTCTTTTACCTACAATTGAAATGTGCAAATTATCCCTTTCTCCCTCATGAAAGAGAAGGGAAAATTCTTTTTCACCAATAAGTTTTGCGAGCCCATCGGTAGCAGCTACATTTCCTGCTGTAAGAGAAGCCAAAGAAGTAGCATCAATGTTTCCCAGATCACCTGCACCGGCAATCTGTTGTCCGTTTTTATCTACTAAAAACACGATCTTTGAACCGCTCTCTTCTTTTAGCCTTTCAATAATCTCTTTCAATTTTTTGTATTCTTCTTCATACATTACAAAATCTGGTAAAGCCATACGCCATCCCCTTTTTCTAACTATTGGATATTATAATACAGTTTGCTATAAAAAAAAACACCTTTTTTATTACCTTGCCCCGCTAAGTTTAATTAAAAATGTTAAAAGGTAAGTAAGGTACACCTTTTCAGAAAGAGTCCCCTTTCTTGACAAACTTAAAACCTTGTAAATCAGGATCAAAGCCCTTTCAATCCCCTCTTTTCTATAAATCCCTGCCAGGGAAAGCAATTTTTTCTGATAAAAAGAGAGGCTTGACGGCCTTTCCTCAAAAGCAACAGAGTAAGATTTCTTAAAAGTTGATTCAAGAAAGCCTGAGATAGAAGCAAAAGAAATACCGCTTTCAAGAAGAGAAATGCCAACTTTTAACCCCTTTTCAAGGTTTTTTTCTATCAAACTATCCTGAATGTCAAAGAAAGTGTACTCCTTTGAAGGAAATACTATATTTTTAACATCCTCAACGGTAACGGTTTTATCTTCTTTTTTGTAAGCAAATAACTTGTCAAGTTCAGAATAAAGAGTCATTAAATCGGAAAAGGAGGCTGCAAGCAAATCCACCCCTTCCCTATCTACCGAATAACCTTTTTGTCCCGCATATTCAATAATCTTTTGAGGAAACTCCCACTCTCTTACCTTTTTAAAAGAAAAAATAACTGAATTCTTTGCAAGTTCTTTATTAAACTGCCCCCTTTTATCAAAACTTTCACATTCAAGAATAAGGAAACTTTTTTTTATATTTCCCGATTTTAAAGTATTGAGAAACATTTCGGCAAACTTTTTATCGGAAGATTTAATTTTAACTTTATCAAAATTTTCCACATGAACCACTCTTTTAGGGGCTCCGAAAGGCAATTCTTCCCACGCTGAAAGTATTTCTTTTAAAGCAACCTTTTTACCGTCTAATTTAAGATAATTAAAATCTGAAAAAGATTCAGGCAAAAGGTTTGAAACAATCTCTTCTACCT
>WFPG01000276.1 GCA_015487755.1 Acidobacteriota bacterium | reverse complement strand
TGTATACCTCTCTGAAAAAACGGAACTACCCGATTTGAGAGAGGCAATGCTGGGGTTGGATTAAATTTAAAAATATTGCGAGATAAGGCAGGGCAACCTGCCTTTTTTTGTTTTTGTGTAGTAAGATTTAACTATGGATTACGAAAGGCTTAAAACACTTATTATTGGCAGCCTTATTGTTGTAGGGTTGCTATTGGTAATCTTTATCGTTATTGTTAGAAAATTAAGAAAAGAGTTTGAATCGTCAACAGTTGTTGAGCCTGACGATGTTTTTTATCAAAACCTGAAAACCGCCCTTGAAAAACAACATGCCTTAACAGAAGAGGTAAAAAGAAAAGAGCAGTTTCAAAACACTGTTTTAAACAATATATCCGTAGGGGTTGCCGTCTTTGACAGGTACAAAAAGTTAAGGGACTCCAATAGTTTTTTTCGTACCCTTTTTAACCTTGAGGGAGACGCGAAAGGCAAGACAATTGTGGAATTAAATTTCCCTGAAGAATTTGTGGAATTTGTTAAAGGGATTAACTTCTCAATGCTTTTTAAGCCTTTTGAGCAAAGGATAACCTTGAAAGACAGGGTGTTGCTAATAAGGGTTTCAAAAATAAAATTTTTTGCCGATGCGGAAGGAATTCTTCTTTTAATACACGATATTACCGAACTTGAAGATGCTAAAAAGAAACTTGAATTAAAAAACAGGCTTGAATATATAGGTGAAATGTCAACAAATATGGCTCACGAGTTTAAGAATGCAATATCTACGGTAAAAGGTTATGCCCAGATGATTCTTTCTTATGCCAATGAGAATGAAAAATCTAAAAAATACGCCGAAAAGATTTTGAAAGAAAGCGAAAATATTAATGAGGTGGTGAACAAATTCCTTCTCTATGCCAAACCCCTTGATGTTTCAATTGAAGAGGTCAACACTTCCGAGTTTGCGGAAGAATTAAAAGCAATGTTTGAAGATAGGGGATTTGTTGACTTTGTTGTAATGCCTTCTTCTTTCACTTTTAAAGGGGACAGGGTTTTGTTAAGGCAGTGTTTCAGTAATTTGATTTTAAACGCTATAGAAGGGGTAAAGGAAGTGGAAAACCCTTCCGTAAAAGTTTTTTTTGAAAAGAAAAACGGATATAGCCTTGTTTTTAGGGTTGTTGATAATGGAAAAGGCATTCCTGAAGATGAAATAACAAAGGTTTTTATTCCATTTTTTACCACAAAAAGCGAGGGAACGGGTTTAGGGCTTGCAATATGTGAAAAGGTTATAGCAAGGCATAACGGGAGCATTGAGGTAAAATCGGAAGAAGCTAAAGGGACAGAGGTGATAGTTAAACTATGACAAGGGTGTTAATTGTTGAGGATAGAGACAGTTTAAGGGAAATGCTAAAAGAGTTTTTAAGCGAAAGATACTATGTTTTTGACGCTGTTTCGGCTGAAGAGGCTGAAAAACACCTTATACATTATCCCGATATAATTCTTTGCGATTTAAAATTACCGGGCAAAAGCGGGCTTGATTTTATAGACATTGTCAAGGAGAAGTGTCCCGAAAGCGAGATTATAATTATGACGGCATTCGGGGATATCCCTACCGCAGTTGAGGCTATGAAAAAGGGGGCTTTTGATTTTATTCCCAAACCGCTTGATTTAAATTTATTAAATGTTCTTTTGTCAAAGGCTGAAAAGACAATTGCTTTAAAAAGAAGGATTGAATCGGGAGAAGAGGGCTTTGACATTGTAGGGGAAAGCACGGTTTTTAAAAAAACCCTATCAATTGCAAGGAAGTATGCCCAAAACAATTTTCCTGTTTTGATTTTAGGCGAAAGCGGAAGCGGAAAAGAGGTTTTGGCAAAGTATATCCACTTAAATTCAGACAGAAAAGACAAAATGTTTGTTGCTATAAATTCCGCCGCAATACCTGAAAGCCTTTTTGAATCAGAATTGTTCGGTTATTCCAAAGGTGCTTTTACCGGGGCAATAAACTCAAAAAAGGGTTTGATTGAGATTGCTGAAGGTGGCACTGTTTTCTTTGACGAGATAGGGGAATTGCCTCTCTCTTTACAGGCAAAGATTTTAAGGCTTGTTGAAACAGGTGAATATCAGAGAATTGGGGGGGACGATTTTTTAAAAGCGAATGTAAGGTTTATCTTTGCTACAAACAGAAACCTTGAACAGGCTGTCAAAGAGGGGAATTTCAGGGAAGACCTTTACCACAGGGTTTCCGCTTTTAAATTAAATTTACCGCCGTTAAGGGAAAGGGTTGACGATATTCCCCTTTTGGTAGAGTATTTTTTAAAAAAAACGGGGGCTGATAATGATTTGATAAAACTTGCCTTAAAGCCTGAAGTTCTGGAAAGGTTGAAAAGTTTTAATTGGAAAGGCAATGTGAGGGAATTGAAGAACCTTGTTGAAAAGTGGGTGATTTTCGGCGAAATCATTCTTGACGGCGATATCACTCAAGAGGATTTTTTAAAAATAGCCATAGAACCTTCAAAAAGATATAAAGATTATCTGGAAGAATATGAAAAAAGTTTGCTTGAGTTTTACTTAAAAAAGCATAAAGGCAACAAACTTGCGCTGGCAAAAGAACTTGGTATGAACTACAAAACACTTTTAGTAAAACTTTCAAAATACGGCTTATGAAATGTTTAATCTTAATTGCCCTGTTAACATATTGGCCTTTGTTTAAAAACAACGGGGTAACAGGCACTTTCTGTGAATACAGGTTTAACCATATTCATGCAGGTTTTGATTTATCAACCCAAGGGAAAACCGGATTGCCTGTCAGGTGTTTTGACGACGGCTATGTTTATATGATAAAGGTTAAAAAACACGGTTACGGAAATGTTGTTTACATAAAACACCCGAAAAGAAAACTTATTTCAGTTTACGGGCATTTAAAAAAGTTTAATAAAGAGATTCAAAAGATTGCAGATAAATTTAAGGTTTTAAGAAAGACAAAGTATCCCGGGGTTATTGTTCTTGAAGATAAAAAGATTAAGGTTAAGAAAAACCAGATAATAGGTTATACAGGGGAATCGGGAGAGGGTTTCCCACATCTGCACTTTGAGTTGAGGGATTATAAAAACAACCCTGTTGACGCTTCAAAGTTCGGGTTTGATATGAGGTTTGACAATACATACCCTGTTATTTCAGGGTTGAAGGTTATTCCTCAACATTCCTTTTCTTCCGTTAACGGGGAAAGTAAGCCTTTGTATGTTAAGGCAATAAAAAAAGGCAAAAACAAATTTAAACTTCAACCCTTTACTGTATCAGGCAATGTTCTTTTTTCTCTAAACACCTTTGACACTGCAGGCAGGGGAAAGGTTGGGGTTAAGTCAATTGAGTTTTATTTAAACGGATATTTAACTTTTCAATTTTACCCTACAAGGTTTTCTTACGATAATTTTAAACAATCTTGTTGCGTATATGATTTTGGCGAAACCTCCCTTTCCCCCACAAGGTATTTTTACAATTTATTTAAAACAGAAGGTTGCAGGTTGAGTGTTTCAAAAATGCCTTTCAAATACAGGTTTAAAAAAGGGGAGAATACCTTAAAGGTTGTTGTTTCCGATTTTCATGGCAATAAATCGGTTTTAAAGGGAATTTTTTTGTATAGAAATTTTAAAGGCAAGCCTGCTTTGTTTACCCCCCTTTCCGTGGTAAAGAACGGCAAAGTGATTTTTGCCAATGATGTAAAC
>WFPG01000275.1 GCA_015487755.1 Acidobacteriota bacterium | reverse complement strand
TAGCATCATCCCCTTCAAGTGTGCCGCTCCCTGCTTCACTTTCCAGCCATGCGTCTTTACCACTTACCTTTCCATCAAAATACCCGCAGTCTTGCCTCTCGTTTCCGTGTTCATCTGTATAGGTTGATAAAACTTTACATGGAGACGGATCTCCACAATTACAAGATTTCTTTTCCAATGCATCGTTAACAGTAGATACAGAAGCCCTTAATGTTATTGCTCCGTTTTTGTAGTAAGTTAATTTTGTCAACTTGTCGGCATTTTGCTTAATTTCATTGCAATTGTCAGTGGTTTTTTTATAAGAAAATGAACCAGGTTGCCCTGTACACATTGATGTATAGTTTGCCCTTACAACCCCGTCGTACACAGCACCGATAAACGGAGGGACACCACGCAAAAGAGGATAAAAAAGGTATGCTTTAAAGTATTCAAGAGGCGCAGGCCCAAAATCACCAAATGTTAATATATCCATAATGGCACCAAGCCAACTTGCTATTGAATCTGAAGCCATAAAACTTGTCGTAGGCATATGCTCTATGTTTTTCTGGCTATTCATCCCTATATCACCTATTTTTGCAAGTTTTGTATCAACCGCCCTGGAGATAGCGTTAAAATGGTCTGCCGTGGGTTTGCACAGGCTTTCAAACTTTCTATCGTCTTCGTCAATAAAAGGCAATTTCAAATCAACGAGGGGGATAAGAGGATATAAAACTCCTATTGTTGCACCGTTTGCAAGCCCTGTTTTAACAGCCTCAACCTGGGCAATGAACGGGATAACTTTAACTTCTATCTCTTCCGCCTGGACAAGATAGTCCTCAATAGTCCATAAATAGCCGTTTCCATTGTCTTCCAGAGAATCGGCTATTTTTTCATATACATCTTCCCCTACATATTCAATTATATATTGCTGAGGTACAGTCATTGCATACAATACCGCACCAACAGCGGCAGTATACGGAATATCCTTTAAAACTTCAGCAATTGCTTTTTGTACCTGCAGCAATACCTTTGCTATCTGGTTAGCCCTTTTAAAGGATTTCATTAAAATGATTATTGCCAGCACCTGGCTCTGGGTAACATTTAGCATTGCCGTAAGGTTATATCCCCTACACATCCATGTAGCGCCTGAAACAGCAACAGCATCCGCATTGTTTACAAGCCTCATCTTCTTCTGGGTTACATCTCCAACATTCAGCACCATAAAAACAAACATTGCGAGAAATAGGAATGTAATTGCCGAAAAAACAATTGATTGCCCGTTTTCATTTTTGTGTAACTCTCTTATCTTCTTTAACATAGACCCCTCTAATGAGTAATTTTCATTTCCACATGCATTGCACACTCTGCTGAAATTATGTAAACATAACTTGAACTTTCAATTTTATAAATGGAAAAATATTCATTATCCCCCATGTTCAGGTAGTTCTGGGTATTTTCACTTAACCCTAAAAAGTTATACATATCTTTATCAAACTTCTTGCCCATAAATTTATTGGCAATGGGAATTGCAAGGTAATACGGAAACCTTACCCTCACTACTACCAAATCGCTTCTGGTGTAATCTTTTTCGTCGTATTGAACATCCATATTGGTATCTAAAACCTGGACATTGGTAAACAGGCAAGCGTAGATGTACCTATAAAATACAGCCTGGGTGTACTTACCTAAATCGTGAATTCCGAATATATCCCCTATACTGTTTATAAATTCTCCTAACAATTCTATAACAGTAGTAAATTGAATGGCATCCAGCATGTCCATTATGCTTTTCGGCTCACTTCCAAACAATGAAATTTTTACATCTCCTAAAAAAGCCTTTGCACCGTGACAGACAGGCATAAGGGATATTGCCGCAGCCCTCTCTATCAATTTGAATTTTTTCATCTTCTTTTCTTCTTCAGAACTTTCACTTTCTGTATTTTTAGGAAGGTTAATATGGCCTGAAACTTCCTCGTCAATACTCTGCGGAATAACCACCACCGCTGCCCTTGCTGCATTAAAGGCAGCATAATTTACCACAAGCCTGGCAGTGTAAATCAAACTTAACTGCATTATGCAGAGGGTTATAAAAAGTTGCAGGGGAAAGATTAGTATAAATTCAGTTAAAGCCTGGCCGTCTTCGTCATCTCCCAAATCTTTCAATTTTCTCTTTGATTTTTTTGCCGCACTAATAGTTGAGAAAATAATCATTAAAAAAATAAGAAAAGTAAATACTGCGAGAAAAACAGGGGCAGCCATTTTTACTTTATCAAATTTTGAAGTATTCTCTTCCATTAAATCACTTGAAACATCCTGCCCGGTTTCAAGTGATTCAATAGCGGTTTCAAAGGATCTTTTTACAAAAAATTTCTGATAAGCGTAAGTCCCAACCATTGCTATAACGGCAATCAATAACAAAATAATCATGTATTCCCCTATTGATGCCCCTTTTTTGCCGTTAAGCATAGAGTCTCCTAAATTTTAAAATAATCAAAAACTGAAATATTAAACATAAATTCTAAAACAGCCCATAAAGTTCCAAGGCAAATTGCAAAACCGAAAGGGATTTTCTCGCTTTCTTCAGGGCTTAAAGACAAAGGCTTAACCCCGGGGAAGATAAAAGAAAAAATATAAGAGAAAATCACTCTGAAAATATTCCTCATCCCTTTTAAAAATCTTCCCTTCCAGATCATAATTGCAATTGACATTAAGCCGCCTACTAAAGCGGAATAAAAAGCGGCGTACATAACAAAGGGATACCCTTTTATAGCCCCTATTGCAGTCATCAATTTAACATCACCTCCGCCTAACCCGCCTATCATAAAGACAATGAGGAAAAGGATAAAGGCAACAAGCATTCCGATTATCGAAGACTGAAATGCCTGTTTTCCCAACAACAGGTTGATTAATAACCCTAAAATAATTGCAGGGTACGTTATTTTATTAAAAATCCTGCCGTACATAACATCAGTGATTGCACACACCGCAATTACCAGGTATAAAAGGATATCCCTTGTTAATTCCATACTAAAAAATCTCTTTTTAGAAATTATGAGCCTGAGAATGCGCCTTCAGTCTCTGAGCCTAATGTCTCGGTAGACTTTTTAAACAAACCTTTAATTTTTCCACCGAATGCTTTTACTACAAACAATACAAGGATAGCAACAAGAACAATTATAATAATGTACTCCGTCATGCCCTGTCCCGTTTCATCCTCATGAAACTTTTTAACCATTCCTTTGACATCAAAAGAATTGATGTCACCAAAAAGACTTAAAAACCTTGTTAACATAGACACCTCCTAAAAATTTATAGAATCAAGGAAAAGGCAATTGCACAAAAAAACTTATAATATTGAAATTGAAATTAACCGCGTAAATAAATGCTTTTAAAATCCAGAAAATGGGAACCATTATCAAAACAAGTAAAATTGCATATTCTGTGTAAGTCTGTGCACCTTCGTCTTTAAATACTTCAGAATCTTTTCTTAAAAATTTAATCCTCTTCTCCCGGCTTCTCATTATAGCCCCGCCTTTTTGTAACTTCAGTTTTGTTACTAATAAAGTAAACCTTAAAAAAAGAAAAGTCAAGTGCTTTAAATCACATAAGCAAAAGATAATAAAAGGCTTTGCATTT
>WFPG01000274.1 GCA_015487755.1 Acidobacteriota bacterium | reverse complement strand
GTATTGTCCACAACCTTTTTAAACAAGGGATGGGTTATGTCTGTTTTAAACAATGAAACAATAATATAAATTGCAATTAAAAGGATAAATGTGTTTATTACTGCAGGAAGGTTTTCCGCAAGAAAGTCGTCGCTTTTTGTCTTTGTTTTGCCTGCAACCTTACCAATAAGGGAGAATATTCTTTTTACCGCTATTCTCCTTAAAAAAAATGCTAAAAACAAAACAAGAAGGGCTATCAAGCCCTTCCTGACATACTCGTTTTGTATCAGTTGAGAGAAAATCTCACTATTCGGCATATAAACCGTCAATTATATCCTTGTATTTTTCGTTTATAACCCTTCTTTTCACCTTCAAAGTGGGGGTAAGCTCCCCGCCATCCTGGGTTAATTCATGGGGGAGAAGGGCAAACTTTTTAACCTGCTCATACCTTGCAAGGTCATGGTTAACCTTTTCAACTTCTCTCTGAATTAAGTCTTTTACAAGTTGCTTTTCTATCAAATCTTCATTTGAAGTAAAGTCAATGCCGTTTTGCTTTGCCCATTTTGTTAACACATCAAAATCGGGAACAATTAAGGCAGATATATATTTCCTTTTATCCCCTATTAAAACAGCCTGAGTTATGTATTTGCTTGCCTTTAAGGCGTTTTCAATAGGCTGAGGCGCAACATTCTTTCCGCCTGATGTAACAATTATCTCTTTCTTTCTATCGGTAATTACAAGAAAGCCGTCTTCGTCTATCATGCCTATATCCCCTGTGTGGAACCAGCCATCTTCGTCAATAGCCTCTTTTGTATCTTCGGGCTTTTTGTAATAGCCCTTCATAACATTAGGCCCTTTGCACAAAATCTCTCCGTCTTCGGCAATTTTAACCTGAACATTCGGTATTGGAAGCCCGACAGTTCCCGGTTTTATTTTGTCAAAGGTGTTTACAGAGATAACGGGAGAAGTTTCGGTTAAACCGTAGCCTTCAAGGATAATTAAATCAGCCGCAAGGAAAAACTCTGCAATTTCTTTACCTAAAGGCGCACCGCCTGAAATGAAGAACCACAGCCTTCCGCCTGTTTTTTCTTTCAATTTGCTAAAAACAAGTTTCTTTGCAAGTCCGTATTTAAATTTGAGCATTCCGGAAGGTTTTTTCCCCTGAACCCTTAAAGCAACAACCTGAGAGCCGATGTCCTTTGCCCATAAGAATATCTTCTTCTTTAATCCGCCGCTTGACAGTGCCGTATCTATCACTTTGGCATAAATCTTTTCATACAGCCTCGGTACTGAAACCATACAGGTAGGCCTTACTTCAAGCATATTCTGGGCAACGGTATCTATGCTTTCAGCAAACGCGATAGTTGCACCGTTGTATAACATAAGGTAGTAGCCTGCCATTCTTTCAAGAGAGTGGCTTAAAGGCAAAAAGGATAAAGCGGTAAGTTTTCCCGGTTTAAGCCTTTCTCCTAAAACATGGGTTGTTGAGTCTTTTACATTTGAAACAAGGTTGTTATGGGTAAGCATAACCCCTTTCGGGTCGCCCGTTGTGCCTGATGTGTAGATAAGAGTAAGCAAATCTTCAGGCTTTCTTGACTGCCACCTTTGTTTGTATTCGTCAGGGTTTTTAGCCTTGTATTCTTTTCCTTTTTCTATAAGCTCACTGAATGTTAAAACATTTTCTTTGTCAACTTTTGTGTCGTCCATTACCACCATATACTTTAAGTTGGGACAATCCTTCCATACGCTTTCAATCTTTTCAAATTGAAGCATATTTTCAACAAAAATAATTTCAGCATCGGAATCGTTTATAATGTATGCCGCCTGATGCCCTAACAATGTCGGATAGATAGAGGCCGTTACCCCGGCGGAAGTGGTTATGGCAAGGTCTGCCAGAACCCACTCAACTCTATTATGGGAAATTATGGCAACCTTTGAATCAGGCTTAGCCCCTAAAGCCATTAACCCGTTTGCCAGGTTTTCAACGGTTTCCTTAACTTCGGTGGCCTTTAGCCCTACATAAACCCCGTCTTTTTTGTACTTAAAAACAATGTGTTCAGGGTTATTGTCAACAAGGTCAAAAAACAAATGACAGATAGTTTTAATTTCCATTATCCCCCCCGATAATTTTTGTAAAGTTGATTTTATTGTACTATAACCTTAATTTTTTGCAATACCGTAAACAAAGGTATTTACGAGAATATCCGCGTCTTTTTCAAGTTTATAATTTTTATTTGCAATCAACCAGGAAGTAACCATCTCGTCTATAATTCCGAAAAGAATTTTTGCACAGAATCGGGGGTTTAATTCTTTAAACAATCCCTTTTGCTGGCCTTCTAATATTACGCCTTCTATAATCTTAAAGTAATCTGCAAGCCTTGTTTTGGTAAGCCTTTCCATAAAAACTATGTTATGCCTGAACTCAATTTGAAAAACCATAGCAAGGTCTCTGTTTGAACCGAGGTGCTTTAAATGAAGGCATACAATTTTTTTTAACTTTTCTATAGGGTCATCTATCTCTTTCAATGTGTTTTTTGATTCTTCTACAAAAACCTGCAATGCTTCATCAAAAATCGCAGATAATAACTCCTCTTTACTTGAAAAGTAGATATAAATTGTTCCGTCAGCAACACCTGCCTCTTTCGCAATCTCGGATACCCTTGAATTAAAGTACCCGTTTCTTGCGAATATCTTTATCGCCGCGTCTATTATCTTTCTTTTTTTCTCTTCCTTTTTTAACTTCATATTCACCGACCTATAATGAATGAACTCTCATTCATTATTAAATCATAAATAGGATTATTTTTCAAACAATCATTGTAAAAAATACAATTTTCCATATGCTATAATTGTTTCGCCATGATAAAGGAATTTTTACTAAGGTATAAACTCTGGGTTACCAAGCCGGAATCCGCTTTAATAATCTCATTCGCTACAGTCATTTTCATAGGCGGAATTCTCTTAACACTACCTATTTCAACATCAAGCGGAAACGGGCTGGATTTTATTGATGCGTTGTTTACCTCAACCTCTGCAACCTGCGTAACAGGGTTAATTGTTGTTGATACAGGCACTTTTTTCTCCACTTTCGGGCAAATAGTAATTTTAATTCTTATACAATTAGGCGGACTAGGGATTATGACATTTACCGCTATTTTTGTATGGCTTAGCAAAAAAGCATACTCTGTTCAAACTCACTACACAATTCAGGACACATTCGGGGGAGATATTGAACGCTTATCCATTGAAGATTTATTAAAGTTTATTGTAACTACCACCTTTACAATAGAGGGGATAGGTGCTTTCATCCTTTTTTTAAAATTAAAATCAGTATACCCGATAGGCAAAGCAGTATATTCGGCAATTTTTCACTCAATATCCGCATTCTGTAATGCAGGTTTTTCAATTTATTCCGACAGCCTTGTCCAGTTTAATCAATCTTGGATTACTTTAAGTACGGTTATGTTTCTAATTATTTTCGGCGGATTGGGATACCCTGTTTTATTTGAATTAAAAGAGATAATAAGCGGAAAAGAAAAAAAACCAAGTTTTCACACCAAACTTGTTTTAACCACAACTATTTCCCTTATCATAGGGGGAGCGGTTTTTATATGGTTAGGAGATACATCCCTCTCTTTACTTGATTCTCTCTTTCAATCTGTCACCACGAGAACTGCAGGTTTCAATTCTGTTGATATCGGGAAACTGCCTTCCTCTTCCCTTTTTATTATGATTATGCTCATGTTTATAGGCGGCTCCCCGGGCTCATGCGCAGGAGGAATAAAAACAACAACCTTTGCAGGTTATTTGATTTTAGCCAAAGACTGGTTTTTCGGAAGATACAGAAAAAGGCTTTTTGAAAGAAGGTTAACACAGGAAACAAAAGATAAAATAAAATCTGTAATCACCCTTGCTGTTTTTACCGTATTAGGCTCTTTTACAGTCCTTCTTTACACCGAGCAAAGCATTCTGGCAAACTATCCGGAAGGATTTAGAAACCTGCTATTCGAAGTTGTTTCGGCATTTGGAACGGTTGGGCTTTCAACAGGCATTACCGCAAGTTTAAGCAAAATAGGAAAAATTGTTATAATTATTGATATGTTTTTCGGCAGAGTGGGGCCTCTTGCAATAGTTACATCTTTACTTTTTGCAAAAAGGAAAAAGAAAAAGATTGACTACCCTGAGCAAAAAATTATGATTGGTTAAGGAGAATAAAATGAAAACTGTATGTGTAATAGGATTGGGGCAATTCGGGGAACACCTTGCGGTATCCCTTTCAAAACACGGAGCCCATGTAATTGCAATTGACAATGACCAGGAAAAGGTTAACAAGATTGCCGATAGTGTGGCTCACGCTTATGTGGCAGACGCAAAAGACAAAGAGGTGCTTGAAACCCTTATTCCAAAAGATGTTGACGCATGTGTTGTAAGTTTGGGGGAACAAATTGAGCCGAGTATTCTATGCTCCCTTCACCTCACCAATTTAGGGATAAAGAGAATAATAGTAAAAGCCATGAGTGATGATCACGCATCAATTTTAAGGGCTATAGGGGCACATGAAATTGTATTTCCCGAAAGGGATATGGCTGAAAAAACCGCTAAAAACCTTATTGAAAGGAATATGGCAGACCTGCTGACATTAACTGAAGAATATTCCATCAAAGATATTGAGCCTTTAAACGAATTTATAGGGAAAACCCTTATTGAGTTAGATTTAAGAAACAGGTACAAAATCTATGTTATTGCCCTTAAAGACAAGCATAATCCTGAAGATATTATAATTCTTCCCTACGGTGACACAAAAATTCAACACAACCATATTCTCACCGTTGTAGGGAAAGACGAAGATATTAACAACATAATTACCAAAAAAGCGGAAGAGATAGCACCGTGAAAAAAGTTGCTTTACTTATTGTTTTAATTTTCTCGCTATCCCTTTTTGCAAAAGAGTACAGGTATAAGTATGAGTTCTACCCTATGCCAAAGCCCAACCTGTACATTAAAGGCAAGAAAGCGGTAATTTCATCTATGGGGCTTACCATATCCGTTGAACAGGTAGAAGATGTCCCTTTCGCAAATGAATTTAATGTTTTCAAAGTAAAGCCCAATGTGTTTTTTATTTACTTTAAAATCAAAATAACCAACAACACAGGGAAAAAGGTTTACATAGACCCGAACTTCGTATCCCTTGTGTCAAACAAAAAAGAGTATAGAAAACCTCTTCTCTACAACGATATGTACAGGGCACTTGCTCAAAAATACCCTGAAAAAATAATAGAAAATGCGCTTACAAAATACCTTCTTGATTTCGCAAACCCTATAAAACCTGGGGAAAGAACGGTAAGGTATCTCGTTATGAGAAATTTCAGGGAAAAAGTAAAAAATGCCATGCTTCAGTTTGACGCGGTTACAATAGGGGTGGAACAGACCAAGTTTTTAATAATATACTCTGTAAAAGGTGAGAGGTTTGATGCAAAACAGTTTTACAAAAAGAAAAAGGATTTTTAGTGTTTTTGTTTTTCTCTTTCTGTTTGCTTTTACCGTTTTAGCTGACGAGTTTACGGTAAAAGCGGATAGAATTGAAACAGACGCTAAAAATAAGGTTATCTACCTTTACGGCAATTGCCTTATTGAAGGGAAAAGCATAAAACTCAAAGCGGACAAAATCAAAATTGACAAAGGGAAAGGGGTAATCACAGCCTCCGGCAATGTTGAGTTTGATAAAAACACGGTTAAAGGCAAAGGCAAAAGGTTTGTTTACTATACCGATTCCGAACAGGCAACAATATTCAAAGGGGAGTTGATCCTTGAAAGCAATTACAGGTTTTATGCGGAAGAGATTACATACCTTTCGGGGGACAGGTATCAATTAAAAGACTGCACATTTACAACCTGCCCTGAAAATTGCAATTATTGGGGGTTTCACTCAAACAGGGTTAAGGTAAAAAAAGAAGGGTATGCCTCTTTTAAATCTCTAAAATTCAGGATAAAAGATAAATCGGTTTTCTATTTACCCTTTTTCATTTATCCCGCAAAGACAAAAAGGACATTCGGGCTTTTAATCCCCGAGTTCGGGAACTCTTCAAAACACGGGTTCAACTACCGCCAGGAATTGTTTATTCCAATAGGCAAATCTCAGGACATTACATTAGGAATAGATTATTACTCAAAAGCGGGAACCGGGACAACATTTGAATACAGGGAAAGTTTCAGAAAAGGGGAATTCGCAAGGTTTAAGATTTACTCAATCAAAGACAGGCTTATTGACAATAGAAGGACAATGGGCGAACTTTCTTATAATTACTACAAATCCCCCGACAGCACCTATCAATTCAAAGGGTTTTTAGGGGATGATTACAATTTAATAAGGGATTATACTTTCGGAAAATACGACCTTGCAATGAGAGACTTCTACGGATATGGAAGTTTTTACAAAAAAATAAACAATTATTTTACGGTAATAACCTCTTTATACCTTGAAAAACCGTTCTTCACAGACAACACAATTTACTCTTCAACCTTACCCTCAATATCCCTTTACGGAGAAAACTTCAAACTTTTAGGAAGAAGTTTAAGGTTAAAGGGAGATATCAGCATTATTTCGGACGATAGAATAGAAAACGGTACATACTCAAGGGAATACCTTGAGTTTTCCTCTTCAAAATACTTTAACAAAAAATGGTTTGTGGTAAAAGAAAGCCTGAAAGTAAAAACCCTGAACTACTCAAACTCAAACATCTCAAACAATTCTGTCGTTGATTTTTCTTACAAAATTCAATTGCCTTACCTTTCAAGGGATTTCGTGTCTTTTAAAAACACTCTCATTCCCTTTGTGAAGATAGGTTACAGGGACAACTCGGGGCAATTAAACCACATCTATCACGACCTTGAAGACTACATTAACCCTTCGGGGGGTTACATTCAGGCAGGGTTAACCTCAAACTTTATATTTGCCGATAGAACAGGCTTTTTCTCGGTTTACGGAGAGAAAAATTTAAGTTCAAACAATTACCTTGACCCGAACAATCCGAATTTGCAGTCAGAATACTCATCTTTTAACGGACACCTTTTTATGCCTATAACAAACAACTTTAGTTTAAGTTCCTACATTAAATACAACCCGAAGACAAACAAATTTGATTTATTTACATTTAACACAAGGCTAAACAACCTTTACCTGACATACTTCAGGGGCTATGTTTTCGGGGAAGACAAATCCAGAAACTCGCTAATAGGGAGATACGACAGAAAATTAAGCAGAAACTGGAAAGCAACAGTGCAATTTGATTACGATTTTTCGCTTGACGATTTCAGGTACAAAAGAATAACATTCGGGTATTACAAAAAGTGCATCGGGGTAAACATCACATATCAAAACAACTCATATTCAACAATTACCACAAACCAGTTTACAATCTCTCTTGTGTTAAGGAGTATCGGCGAATTGTTCAAATATAGGCTGGGGTTGTAAAACAATTATAAATTTTTTCCGTATAATCAAAAGACAAAAATATTTCGGGGGATAATATGAAAAAGGCTTTCGTTTTTGTAATTCTCATAATTTTAAATCTAAACCTTTCTGCACAAACCAAAAAACTAACTTTAAACGAGGCAATCCAAACCGCTTTAAAAAACAACCTTGACGTTCAAATATCCGAGATATCCTATGAGCAGGCAAAAAACAATGTTTATTCGGCACTTGGAATTTACGATTTAAAGTTTGATTTATCGGTTGAACATCAGGATTCAACACAACCGCCTAAAACCCTTCTTGACGCATCAAGGTCTGTTCAGGATTTTTTAAACTTCAGCCTTACCCAGCAGGTTTCAACAGGTGCTAAAGTCACCTTTTCCGCAACATCTTACAAATACAAAACCGAAAACTACCTTTTTGCGGTTTTAAACCCTGTTTACGGCACTACCTTTAAGTTAAGGGTTGACCAGCCTCTATTAAACGGATTCGGGAAAAAGAATGTTGAGTATCAAATCAGGATTAACAAACACATGGAAGAAAAGGCAAAAGAGCAATTTAAACAGCAGATTATGAACCTGATTGAAGAGACAACATCTTCATACCTTGACCTTGTTTATGCTTACAAAAACCTGCAGGTTGCAGAAGACTCTTTAAAACTTGCAAAAGAGCAGTACAACATAACAAAGCAAAAGATAGAAGTAGGAACAATGGCAGAGGTTGAAATATATCAGGCTGAGGCAAACCTTGCAAGCGCTGAACAGCAATTGATTGAAGCACAAAATTTAGTGCAACAGACTGAAGACAACTTAAAGAAGCTACTAAACATAAATGAGAAAGATTGGGGAGTTGTATTTGAGCCCGATTACTTGCTTGAATACAAAGAAGAGCCAATTAACCCGGAAGAATGCATTAAAACGGCATTAAAGAAAAACCCGCAGATAAAGATAAAAGAGATTGAAAACCGAATAGCAAACATAGAGGTTATGTTTAAGAAAAACCAGAAATTGCCCAGTGTAAACCTGTATGCTTCAGTCGCCTATGCGGGAAACAATGCAATTCACACCTTTGACAATGAAGGAAAGCCTATTGTCCTTCCCGGCTCAATAGGAGACGCCGTTGATATGGCATTAAACTTTGACGACCAGACATGGGTTGTAGGAATTAACATTTCATACAAATTCCAGAACAGGGCGGCAAAGGCTGCATACAAAAATGCAATTTTAGGGGAAAAAAGCGCCCAACTTTCATTAAAAAACACAATTTACACAATCACGGTAAATGTTAAAAATGCTATTAGAAATGTAAAAGCGGCTGAAAGGGCATACTTTGCTGCACAAAAAACAAGAATTTTAAGGGAAAAAGACTTAGAGGCTGAAAAAAAGAAGTTTTTAAACGGAATGTCAACAAACTTTTTAGTTTCCCAGAAAGAAGACGACCTTGCAAAGGCAAAGGTAAACGAATTAAACGCAATTGTAAAGTACAAAAAGGCTCTGTTAGACCTTCAAAAGCAAATGGGCATTCTTCTTGACAAAATGAACTATAAAATAGATTAAATCTTTTCGCCTATTACTACATCGGAATTTAAACCTGTAGGTTTGTTAGACACAAAAGAAAAGCCTGTTTTTTCAAACAAACCTTTTAATTCACTTTCAGTAAAAACATCGCCGTTTTCGGTGTGGACAAGCATATTTATTGAGAAAAAAACAGACCACGGGGGAGAAACCCTCTCTTCGTTAACCAAAAATTCGTGAACAACAATCTTTCCTTTCTTTTTCAATGCTTTATTGCAGGCGGAAAAAATCCTTTCCACATCCTCTTTCCCGTGCGCATGTATTATATTTGAAAGAAGGATAATGTCGTAACCTTCCCCGAAACCGTTTTTCAAATAATCCCCCTCAATGTAATGAATGTTTTTAAAATCCCCGGCCTTTGAAATAAATCTCTTTGTTATAGGGATTACTTCAGGCAAGTCAAAAATGAAAATATCAATATTGGGAAACCTCTTTGCAACCTCAACCGAATTAGCCCCGCTTCCTCCCCCTAAATCAAGGAATCTTTTGCAACCTGAAAAATCAATCAAATCTATCAATTTAGGCGCTCTTTCTGAAGCATACTGCTGCATTGCTG
>WFPG01000273.1 GCA_015487755.1 Acidobacteriota bacterium | reverse complement strand
TGTCAACTATGTGCTCAAGTGTTTTTGGCCCCGCTATAGCACCCTCTTTTGTAATATGCCCGATTATCAAAACAGGAATGCCCGAGTTTTTTGCTTCAAACAAAAGCCTTGTGGTAACCTCTCTAATCTGGGAAACAGTGCCCGGAGCAGAGGACAATTCTGAAGAAAACATTGTTTGAATTGAATCAATTACCACAAAAAGGGGATTTGTCTTGTTTATCTGCTCAATTATGTTTTCAAGTACAACCTCTCCCGAAAGCAGAATGTTTTCGTTTATTGCCCCTATTCTTTCAGCCCTTAACCTTATCTGAGACGGGGATTCTTCCCCCGAGAAGTACAAAATTTGGCCGTCTTTTGCTATGTTGTTAGATATTTGAAGCATTAAGGTTGATTTTCCTATTCCGGGTTCCCCCCCCAACAAGGTTAGTGAACCGGGAACAAAACCACCTCCTAAAACCCTGTTAAACTCTTCAATACCCGTGTCTATCCTTGAATACTCGGCGGAATTTATCTCTGTTATCGGTTTTGGCAGAATAACCCCGCCTGAAAGTGATTGAGTTTTCCCCTTTTTTTTACTCTCTTCTTTAATTTCTACAAAACAATTCCAACTTCCGCAATCAGGACATTTCCCAAGCCATTTTCTTGATTTGTAACCGCAATGCTCACATTCAAAAAAGGTGTTCTTTGCCATTTAATTATCTGATACTTACATTTGAAAGCAATGTCTTAAAGTAATCGTCCCTGAACCTTATGCCTATTCCAAGAAAGTATTGGGAATAATCGCTTTCAAGAACATCGTCTGCGCCTGCGGTTAAGAAAAAGTCTCTGTAAAACCTGTACCTTGCAAAAACCTTAACATGCGGGTCAAGGTTGTTTTCCCTGCTGAAATCCCAGGCGTCAACGGTAAACGACAGTTTGCCGTCAAAGCCTTTGGGAAGGTATGATACCCCGAAACCGCCTTTTGATTCAATCATACCCACTTTAATAAGAAAGTCTCCGAATTGCTGCCCGATTGTTGCGGAGAATTTCAATGCGTCTCTTGTTGAAATAATGGTTTCTGTGTAATGGTCTCTAATTGTTCCGTCATCGTTTGTAATTATATGCTCAAATGAGTTTTCCTTAACCTTTCCGTAAGGGCTGTCTATAATTTGAACCTGATAAAATCTTTTGCTGTTGGGAACTATGTCAATGGTAAAATAACTCTTTGAATCGTCCACATCAAACATATATTCACTCTTAAAACCGAGGTAAACCCCGGTGTCTCTGTATGCGTTCAGGTAATCTGTTGCGGCGTCCATCGCATTCTTAAATGAAACAAGGGTTGAATCAAGGTGTTTTCCGATTTTTTCGTCATTAACAAGCATTCCTATTGTGCCTTTCCCTTCGTCTATCTTTTTTGAAATGCTTTCAACATAGTCAAGTGTTTTGCTTAACTTTTTGGTGCTTTCCTTTGCGTTTTTTATTGTTTCCCTTAAATCAGGCCTGTTTTCGGTTACAACTTTGTCTAACTTGGTTAAAAGTGAATCAAGTTTCTTTGAAATAACAGGCACTTCCTTTTTCAAATCTCCCGTAAATGCCTTTACATTGCTTATTGAATCGGTTAAATTGTCCTTATTTCTTGCGGTAATTTCCCTTAAATCTTCTGTAATCTTTTGAATATTCTCAATAATCTCGCCTATTTGTTGCTCGCCCTTTTTTGTGCCTATTGTATTGCTTAAACTCTCTGTAATCTTTTTCAAATCTGTTGCAACATTGTAAACGACAGTCATAATATCGTCCATGGTAACCGATTTTTCGGTAGGAAGGGTAGAGTTTGCCTCAACTTTGCCTGCGCCGTGTCCGGGTATTATTTCAATGTACTTATCCCCTAAAATACCTTTTGAAGTTACTTTAACGATTGAGCCTGCCGGAAGTTGAACATCGCTGAAAATACTCATAATAACAAGGGCTTTGCCGTCTTTAAGTTTTATGTCTTTCACCGTGCCTATCTTTACCCCTGCCATTCTAACATCGGTGTTGTTGTCAAGCCCGGAAGCCGTATCAAGGATAGCGCTTATCTGGTAAGCCTTTTTCCCGCCGAAGATTTCAAACTGCCCTGTTTTGATAATGAGGAAGCAGATAATAACTATTGCTATAACAAAAAATAAACCGACTTTTGCCTCACTGTTCATACTTCACCTCTTTATTTTAATTTGTATTTTCTTCGCAAATCCTTCCCTTGAGAAACCTTTTAATAACCTCTAAATCACTCTTCATAAACTCGTCAGGAGTGCCTTTGAAGACAATCTCACCCTTGTAAAGCATTGCAATTTTATCCGCAATGTCAAACGCCGAAACCATATCGTGAGTAATTGTAATGCAGGTAACATCAAGGGAGTTTCTCAAATCGTTTATAACCGTGTCTATCTGGTCGGTTAAAATAGGGTCTAAGCCTGTTGTAGGCTCGTCAAAGAGGAGTATTTCAGGGTTCAATGCAATTGCCCTTGCAAATCCCGCTCTTCTTCTCATTCCACCCGACAGTTCCGAAGGGAGCAACTTCTCGTTTCCCCTTAAGCCAACAAGTTCAAGGCATTCAAGAACCCTTTTCTCAATCTCTTTATCGCTTAAATTTGTATGCCTTTTCAATGGAAACGCCACATTTTCAAAAACAGTCATAAAGTCAAACAGAGCCGCTTCCTGAAAAGCCATTCCGAAACGCTTTCTAATCTCGTACCATTCTTTTTTAGTAAAATTTGTAACATCTTTCCCGTCTATAAAAACCTTTCCTTTATCAGGTTTTAAAAGCCCTATTATATGCTTTAAAAGAACAGACTTTCCGGTTCCCGAACCGCCTAAAATAACAAGGGATTCCCCCTTTTCTATGTCAAGGTTTACTCCGTTTAAAACCTTTTTTGTGCCGAAACTTTTGTAAACATTCTCAAGCCTAATTAAACTCATAATTCCCGCCTAAAACAGTAATTTTGAAAGGAAGAAGTCTGCAATTAAGATTGTTAAAGAAGCAAGAACCACCGCCTCGGTTGTTGAGCGGCCTACGCCTTCAGCGCCGCCTCGTGTCCTTAAACCCTTATAGCAGCCGACAGAAGCAATAATATACCCGAAAGCAAAGGATTTTATCAATCCGCTTACAACATCCCATGTTTCGGTATACTGATAAACATTTTTCATATAAAGGTAAGGGTTTTCATGGAAAAGGTTAACCACAAGGAAATAACCCCCGTAAATACCGATTAAGTCAGCAAGCCCCACAAGGAGCGGAAGCATTAAAGTGCCTGCGAAAACCCTCGGGACAAAAAGGTAATGGACAGGGTCAACACCCATAACTTCAAGTGCGTCAATCTGCTCGGTAACCTTCATTGTCCCTATTTCAGCGGCTATTGAAGAGCCTATCCTTCCCGCAACCATTAAGGCTGTTAAAACAGGAGCCAACTCCCTTGATAACGCTATTCCCACAATTGCGCCAACCATAGATTCAGCCTGAAACCTTTTAAAACCTCCGTAGATCTGCAAAGCAAGAACCATTCCCGTAAAAAGTGCGGTAATTGAAACGACGGGAAGGGAATCAACCCCGATTCTCTCCATCTGCTTAAACCAGTTTTTAATGTCAAAAGGCTTTTTAAAGGTGTATTTTAGTGTTTGAAAATTTAAAATTGCATAATCACCGCTTGCGCTAAAACCTTTCAAAACCCATCTGCCTATACTTTCAAGCCACTTCATCTATAACCCTCTGCTTAAAATTTTCTTTTAATTAGAATATATCTTTTTCAATTAAGTTACAAGCCTTTTTCCCTTTTTTATCATTCACTTCAAAAAAATGTGACAAAGATTACACAACACCCCTAAAAACCCCAAAAAACACCTCAAAATGTGTTTCTCTGCGTGGAGCAACCTTAAAC
>WFPG01000272.1 GCA_015487755.1 Acidobacteriota bacterium | reverse complement strand
TCTACCAACTGAGCTATACCCGCTCACAACAGATAAATATATATCTTTTTCGCTTTAAAATCAATATAATTCTAACCTTACAGGCTCAAGATAATTAAGTTCGCTTCCGAAAATCTCTCTTTGATAAAGGGTTGCGGTAAATTCATAATCACCGCTAACTACAAACGAGTACCCGCCTCTCAACATAAAATTAAAACTTCTTGAATCCCCAGCCTCAACAAAAACACTTTTTTGAGAGATAAGACTTCCCTTTCTATCAAAGAAAGAAATGGTAAAATATCCGCTTTGCTTTGACTTATTCTCAATTGAAATTCTCTGATAAAAAGAGTTAGGAGCAATATACCCTCTCATTCTATTTGCTGAAACTGTAGAAAGAGGCAAAACTGCATTCTCACCATCAGACAACCCTGTCACAAGGCCTATATAAACATTGTTTCCATTGGAAATACACTTAACAGTATCCCCATCTTTCAATTGAAAAGAAAGGTTTTTGCCCGCTGTTACAGTTAACCTTTTAAATTGAACAGGCTTTAAATTCCTGTAAACCGCAATATCAACAACCGTGTCTTTGGCACAACCGTTGTAAATTTCAAGTTTGTTTGAGTTAATCAACGGCGCTGAATATACCTTAGTTTCATCATCAACAACCCTGAAAACATCTATCTTGCCGCTTAACCCTTCCGCCACAAACATTATGCCGTCTATCACAAGAACCCTTTTTGCATTTGAATAAGTTTCTATATAAGCAGCCTGTTCAAGCGGCTGTTGAGTGATATCAAGTACATACATCCCTTTAGAGCCGCAAGCCACATACATATAATTTCCGTAAACAAAAATTGACTCAGGCGTTTTACCTTCAAGGTAAACAGAATCTGCAACAACACTGTAAGAACCGTCAAGGGTAAACTCTTTTAGCCCGTTGTAAAAATCAGCCACATACAAATTTGAATTTAAAAGGATTGAATCAAGCGCATAGCCTCCAATATCAATTGAAGAAACCTCAACCAATCGGTTGTCCTGTATCTGGCATATCTTTACACCGTTTAAACCTAAAGAAGCGACTATTAAACCGTTGTCGGAAACCCTAACCTTTACCACAGACTGGAATTCATACTTTCTATCAACAAGTTGAGGGCTTTCCCTATCTGAAATATCAAAAAGGTATAATCCGCCGTATTCACCTGCAACTATTAAATAATTTCCGTAAGTTTCAATGCTTAAAAAGTTTCCTTCTAATGCAAGGTAACTTACATCAGATAAAGAACCGTCTTCATTAATCTTTAAAACACCTATACCTAAAGTTGAATCCGCATAGTAAACATAATTGTCTTTAACAGTTAAAGCAGAAGGATAGTCCTCTCCCCTTTTTAAATCAACAATCTGCATATTTGTCACATCATCTGCAGAAAGGGATTTTACTCCGTTGTAAAAATCGGCAACAAGCAATTTGTCATTGTAAAAAGCAATATCAAGGGGGTATGAGGAGTCGTCAAAAGAGGAAAATTGATAGGCTTCGGCCGGGTCTGAAATATCAAAGCACAAAATTCCCCCTGAACTGTTTGCCGAAAAGATATAGTTATCTTTTTGCTCTATAGCATAGCAAATGCTTGAAGTAGCAACACTTTTTATAAAAGTAGGAGTCCCTATAGAGGTAATATCAAGAATAACCAGGCCATTGTAATTGTCCGCACAATACATAACATCACCGTCAATAATAAAATCAGATACAAAGTTTACTTCTGTATAACTGCCTATGTATTTTAACGAATCCGGATCCGTACAATCATAAAACTTTACTCCGTACTCTCCGTATGATAAAACTATCTCAGTATCACTTAAGAACTTTATTCTATACATTCTTGAACTCATTCTTCCTATTTCTTGGTATGACTGAAAATCCGTTGTCTGCAATATAAAAAGGCCTGCCTCTTTGTCAACAACATAGATATCTCCGTTTGAATTAACAGCCACATCAATCACATTCTGCATCTCTTCTTCATCAAAGTAAGAACCTAAAACAACAGGGTGCTCAAGGTCTGAAACATCTAAAACTATCAAACCTGCATATCCGCCTGCCACATACAACTTGTTATCAACCTTTGCCATTCTGTAACAATCGGCGTCAAGTTCTACTATTGAAATTGTTTCAGGTATATTGTTTGATACATCGGTAATGTAAATCTTACCTGTTGCGGAGATAAAAGCGGTATCACCGTCTATTAGCATATTGTGAAATTCGTCTGTCCTTGAAAATTCCCCCAATTTTACAGGGCGGCTTACATCGGAATAATCTATCACCGAAATTCCCGAGTCCATAGAAATACCGTAAACTATGTCCCCTTTCATCGCTATCTGCTGGTACTTTCCGAAACCCCACTCTCCTATTTTTTCGTATGATATGGAAAAAGCGTTAAGGCTTATTAAAAGCGCAATTATTAAAAACTTCTTCATTTACAATTCTCCCTTAATTTTTTGTCAACTATAATTTTCAACCAATACCGCCAAATAGTCAATAGATTTAATTGCTATTCTGCTCACTATACTCTTAAAACAATTTTTTTGATATAATTTTTAAAACTGTGCGGAGGGGATATTGAAGGTTCTTTTAATTTTCAATCCAAAAGCGGCAAACGGCAGGGCAATTAAAAACCTTGAAAAAATAAAAAAACTGCTTTCCGAAAAAGGCATAACCCCTGAAATAAAACTCACCGAACACAGAGGCCACGGGATAAAAATTATAGAAAACGAGGATTTAAGCAAATACGAAGCAGTGCTATCCGCAGGGGGAGACGGCACACTTTTTGAAACATTAAACGGCATTTTCAAAAACAAAAGCACCGACAAAAAACCGCCGATAGGGATAATCCCCATAGGCACGGGAAACGCTTTTGTCAGGGATATGGATTTAAAAACAGGTAACTTTAAAGACGCAATAGAAATTATTTCAAAGGGAAAGAAAAAAAAGGTTGATGTGGGAAAATTCACGACAAAAGAAGGTGTTTACTACTATATTAACATTGTCGGTTTGGGCTTTGTTTCAGATGTAAACGGGCTTGCGCATAAACTTAAAATATTCGGGAATATCTCTTACTCAATAGCGGTTTTTATAAAACTCATCCCCCTTCACACCTTTAAAGTAAAACTGAACATAGACGGAAAAGAGATAGAAAGGGATAACATATTTGTTGAGGTTTCAAACAGCAGGTACACCTCAAACTTTTTAATGGCACCTTACGCAAAAATTGACGACGGATATCTTGACATTACACTTTTAAACAAAACAACAAGGAGAAGGGTAATTGCCGCTTTCCCGAAAATATTTTCAGGAAAACACATCTTGCTTCCCGAGGTTGAAACCTTTAAGGTAAAAAAACTTTCAATATACACCGAAGAAAACAAAATCCTTACTCCCGACGGGGAAATGATAGGCACATCCCCCGTTGAGATTGAATGCCTTCACAAAGCAATTGAGGTGTTCTGGAGATGAGAAAAATCCGCTCCGTAATCTTATGGATTAGCGGGGGGACGGTATTCCTCTTTTCAATGATAACGGTGTTGATATGCACCTACCTTTTCAAAGAAGAAACATACGCCCCTCTTTTAAAAGCACTCTTAAAACTGCTGCTTAAAGCCTGCGGGATAAGAGTTAAGGTTGAAGGATTGGAAAATCTTGACAAAAACGAAACCTACCTTTACATGGCAAACCATGTGAACATATTTGATATCCCAATCTTAGGGGCTTACCTTCCCCGCTCAATAAGGGGGATAGAGGCTGAAGAACAATTCAAGTGGCCTCTATGGGGCAAAGTCATTACAAGGGCTGGAAACATACCCATAAACAGGGAAAACCCGAGGCTTGCAATAACCGCAATAAACAAAGGGATAGAAAGGCTGAAACAGGGGAAATCCCTTGTAATACTTCCCGAAGGACATAGAACACTTGACGGAAATTTAAGGGAATTTAAAAGATTGCCTTTCAAAATGGCAAAGAGGTGCGGAAGGCCGCTTGTACCACTTGCCCTTTGCGGATTGTTTGAAGTAAAGAGAAAAGGCTCATGGATTATAACCCCCGGAACGGTTACACTAAAAATAGGGAAACCCATAGATACCGAAACCATAAACTCAATGACTGCCGAAGAGTTAAGGGATTATGTAAAATCAGAGATTCAAAAGATGCTTGAAGAAAAATAGACACTTTCCCTTTCAAAAAAGTATTAAAATACGGATAGAAAATTTATTGAAAACAAGGGGGAGACATGAAAAAAGCAATAGTTTTCCTTTTAATATTCACCACTTTCTGTTTTTCCCGGACACTATACAAAGACAAAATTTGGTATATCAAACCGAAAGCAACCGTTCAAACCGTAAAAAACAAGAATTTCATTCTGTTTTCCTCTCACATAAAGGGCTTAAATTACTTTCAACCTTACGGCTCAAAGATTTTTTTCAAGAACGATTACAATAACCTGATAATAAACAATGCGGATTTCACCAACCTTTTTCAAACTCGGGATATAACTTCTTTAATCAATGACAAAAAGAGGAAAAGAAGCATAATAATCCCATATAAAAACTCAGTTTACATACTTTTCAAAGACAAAGAAAACAGATGCTTTCACATCTTCAATTACAATTTTGAGAAAAACAAATCCCGATTTGTACTAACCCTCGGTGAAAAATACTATCCCGGCTTTACGGCGATAAAAAAGGTTAAAGAAGAATGGAAACAAGACCCGTCATTCAAAAAAGACTGGTTTAACTTTATAGACCAATACGCAGACTTTAGCAAAGGCTTTGCTTTCAAAAACAAATTGATTTTATTTAACGCGCCAAACCACGGCATGTTTTACGGAAGAGTATTAATAATTGATTTGAAAAGAAAGAAAGTGGAAAAAACAATTGAACGGGTTGAAACGGTTTACGGCGCAAACGAAAACTATGTGGTTTACTCAAAATTGATTGACCAAGACGCCGGTGAAGTCGGGAATAACCTTTACCTTTTCAAAAACGGCAGGGAATTCAGGATAGACAAATTTGATATACCTTCCGGTGCAGCATTAAACGGAAACGCAATAGTTTACATAAAAAATCAAAACCTTATGCTTTACAACGGAAAAAATGGAAAGAAAGAAGCAATACTCAAACTCAACCTTGAAAAGCCTGTTGTTTTAGGAGTTTCAAAGACTGGAAACAGAATATTTATTGGAGAAAAAAAAGACGGAAAACACGCACTTTATCTTTACGACGCATATTTGAAAAAACTCATTCTCATAAAAGGCAGGTTAGGAAACCGCTTTCCTTCGCCAGTTTATTCAAGTTATGACGGGGAATACAATTCATTTTCAATCGGGGAAGACTTTTACCGCCTGTATTTAAACGATTACTCAAAGCCAGTGTTAACCGTAAGTTTTAAAGGAAAGATTTACAAAGGCAAATCTTACGGAAATAAAATCACTGCAATATGCGAATTTTACGACAGGTGCTTTGTATCGGGGATAGAGGGCAAAATCAAGGTAAACGGCAAAGAATATTCCGAAAAACAAATCACATTAAGTCTGCAGGAAGGGGAAAACACATTCAAGTTTGAAGTTTCAGACAGGGCAGGGAACAAAACAACCTTGATTAAAAAAATCACCTATCAAAAACCCATCGCATGCAAAATAAAAGACATTGACCGAAACCCTGAAAAATACAACGGAAAATTCGTAATACTCAAAGGCTTTGCCTGGGGCTGGGCAAACATAAAAAACAAAGAAGAGGTTGAAAAATACTCAAAACTCCCGTTTGCCGAAAACAACATAGCCTCTTCCAGAAGCGACGGCTCCTTCTCCGACGGGGAAACAGTAATCTACCTGCCCCATTTCATGACAGGCACCAAACTCCTAACAATAATAGCCCTTATAAAAGTCAAAAACCACAAATGGAAAATAGAAGTGGCGGAGAAGATATGAAAAAGTTGTTAAAAAGTATGAATTGTTATTTTCTCATATTCTTTGTCTGCATATACCCAAACAACATCAATTTTTCTTTTTAGGATACCAATATATACACCCAACTTATATGAAAAATTATTAGAGGACAAAAAATTTTTAATCCTTTCAATCTCTTCTTTTGCTTTATTACTATTAAACCCAGCAAATTTAATTTCTGCAATAACCAAATTATCCATTCCCATTCTTCTATGAACTATAATATCAGGTCTAACATTTGTCCCATCAATATTTTTCTTATCCCCCTCACCCATTTTATTGTATTCACAATCAACCACATATCCAAAAAATTTCCCTTCTACATATACAGCAATTCTATGGCTAACTGCTATTTCATAAATTCCCACTTTCATTAAATCTTTTTTATCATTTGCAATAAACTGCTTTAAAGCTTCTACTATTATTT
>WFPG01000271.1 GCA_015487755.1 Acidobacteriota bacterium | reverse complement strand
CCCCAATTGCGGCGGCGGCTGCAAAAACAAAGCACCCTGTCACTCAGGCTCTTGTTTCAATGACTCAAACCTTTATAGACACAATTGTTGTATGCTCAATGACAGGTTTTGTTATCCTTGTAACAGGCTCGTGGAAACTTGAAGGGGTAAACGGGGCAAGTTTAACCTCTGTTGCTTTTTCAAACGCTTTGGGAAAGCATGCGGGAAGTTTTATAGTTGCCCTGGGTTTAATTCTTTTTGCCTATTCAACCATTTTAGGCTGGTCTTATTACGGTGAAAAGGCAATTGAATACTTGCTTGGAGCAAAGGCTATAAAGCCTTACAGGGTTGTTTTTGTGATTTTGGTGCTTGTGGGAAGTATTTTAAAGATTGATGTTGTATGGACTCTTGCCGATATTTTTAACGGCCTTATGGCTGTTCCAAACCTTATAGCACTTTTAGGTTTGTCAGGGGTAATTGTTAAGGTGACAAAAGATTATTTTGAAAACAAAAACAAGGTTGAAGGGTAAATTTCAAGAAAATGAATAATTTCTTAAACCTTGACTATGTGCCTAAATTTAGCAATTTCTATGAGTTAATGAAGTTCAGGGTAACCGAGATACTGCTTGTTTCTTCCCTTTACGATGCATTTGTGCTTGAAGAAGACGGAAGCCTTGTTGACAAACTTTTTACAGAGTTTATTGACTTAAATTTAAGGTTTATTCCGAGGATTACAAGGGTTTCGTCCGCAAAGGAAGCATTTGAATTGATTAACAGAGGAAAAAGGTTTGACCTTGTTTTAATTACGCCTCATATACCTGATATGCCTATATTCGAATTCGGGCAAAGCCTTAAAAAAATCAAGAAAAGGTTGCCTGTTATTCTTTTAAGTTATGAGCCAGTAAACGAGGAATTTCTTGCAAAAATCAGGAATGAAAAAAGCATAGACAGGGTTTTTTATTGGTACGGCGATAGAAAAATCCTTCTGGCTATTGTTAAGTATGTTGAAGATAAAAGAAACCTTGATAACGATACAAAGCACGGGGTAAGCGTTATTCTTCTTATTGAAGATTCACCGTGGTATTACTCCTATTTTTTCCCCATTCTTTACAGGGAGATACTCAATCAAACAAGGTATTTGCTTAAAGACAGCGCCAATGAGTTGCAGAAGTTTTTGAGGATAAGGGCAAGGCCTAAAATCATTCTGGTTGACACATTTGAAGAGGCAAGAAAGGTTTACAGAAGGTATAAAAAAAATATTTTAGGTGTTATAAGCGATGTAAGGTTTCCGATTAAGGGTGAAAAAGACAACGAGGCGGGGTTTAAGTTTGCAAAGCTTGTTAAGAAAGATTATCCCGACATACCTTTTTTAATTCAATCTGATGAAGAGGAAAACAAAGAAAAGGCATACCAGAGAAATTTAGGTTTTTTAAACAAAAATTCAGAAAACCTTGAGAGTGAATTGAGGCAATTTTTGCTTAATCATTTCGGGTTTGGTGATTTTATCTTCAAACTGCCTGACGGCACTGTTGTAGGGAAAGCAGGCACTTTAAGGGCAATGGCAGAAGTGATAAAAACCATACCTGATGAATCCTTAAAATACCATTCTGAAAGAAACCACTTTTCAATTTGGTTAAGGGCAAGGACTGAATTTGAACTTGCAGAAAGGTTAAGGCCTAAAAGGGTTAGTGATTTTTCTTCAATTTCGGAGATTAAAGAGTATATTGCAAAAGAGATAAAAACCTTTCTTGATAAAAGGGATGCAGGGATTATTGCCGACTTTTCGTTTTCCCACTTTGACGAAGAGCATAATTTTATAAAAGTAGGCTCAGGCTCATTGGGGGGAAAGGGCAGGAGTATTGCTTTTTTGAATGCCCTTGTTTCAACTGAAAATGAATTAAAGAATATTGAAGGGGTTGATGTAAGAATTCCCGATACCCTTGTTATTTGCACCGAAGTTTTTGAAAAATTTATAGAAGACAATAACTTGTTTGATAAAGCAATTGAATGTACTACTGATGAAGAAGTTGCGGAACTTTTCTTAAAAGCAAGGTTTCCGGATGTGTTTGTCGAAAATTTAAAGGATTTTTTAAAAGATTTAAATGAACCAATCGCTGTAAGGTCTTCAAGTTTGTTGGAAGATTCACAAAACCTTCCCTTTGCAGGGTTGTACAAAACTTTTATGTTACCAAACAATAGTGCTGATTTTAAATCAAGGTTTAAGCAGTTGATTGAGGCTATAAAACTTGTTTACGCTTCTGTTTTTTTTCAAGCACCGAAAAGGTATTCAAGAAATTCAAATTACAGAATAGAAGAAGAAAAGATGGCTGTCGTAATACAGAAAATAGTCGGTAAAAGGTATGACGATATATTTTATCCGGTAATTTCAGGGGTGGTGCAAAGTTTTAATTACTATCCGTTTGAGCCTTTAAAACCTGAAGACGGGGTTGCACACATTGCTTTAGGGCTTGGTAAAATAGTTGTTGACGGGGGAGAATACTACTCTTTCAGCCCTAAATATCCTGATATAGTTCCCCCTTACTCTTCCCCTTCCGAATTTTTAAAGTTTTCCCAGAAAAAGTTTTACGCACTTGATATGACAAAAGGGGATATGGATGTTTTAAACAGGGAAGACTTTGATTTAAGGGTTTGCGATTTAAAGAGGGCTGAAAAAGACGGAAGTTTGTTTTTTGTGGGAAGCACCTATGATTCTCAGGACGGGGTTATAAGGGACAATATTTTTATAGACGGCTACAGGCTAATAACCTTTGCCCACATTCTTAAATATAAAAGGTTTCCTCTTGCCGAAATACTTGATAACCTTATGGATATTTGCAAAAAGGCAATGGGCACCGAGGTGGAGTTGGAGTTTGCGGTAGATTTTCCGAAAGAAAGGGATTTTAAGGGTGATTTTTATCTTCTTCAGGTAAGGCCTATGGTTAAAGGTAAAGAACTTGCAGATGTTGAGATTTCCGACAAAGAAAGGGAAAATGCTTTTATATCTTCAACCAATGTGTTGGGCAACGGGGTTTATTCAGGAATAAATCACATTGTTTTTATCAAGCCTGAAAAATTTTCAAGCGTTAAAACCGTTGATATTGCCTCTGAAGTTAGAAAAATAAACGAACTGTTTGAAAAAGAAGGTAAAAATTATTTGCTTATTGGCTTTGGCAGATGGGCAACTTCCGACAGGTTTCTGGGAGTTCCCGTTAGGTGGGAAGATATTTCAAAAGCGAGGTTAATCGTTGAGTCAAACCTTGACAATTTTTATGTTGAGCCTTCGCAGGGCAGCCACTTTTTCCATAACATGGTTACTTTGAATATCGGTTATTTCCACATTCAAAGGCAGGATGAAAGAAATTTTATTAAATGGGATTTCCTAAATTCCCTTGAAACTGTTTTTGAGGGAGAATTTGTAAAAGCAGTTAAACTGCCTTCTCCTTTTATGGCAAAGATTGACCCGAGGGTTTCAGAGGGGATAGTTTTCACACTTTAAATTCTTTGAATATATTTTCTGCCTTTTCAATATCTTCTTTTTTTAAGTTTAAGTTGAATTGTTCTATGTTTTCCTTAGCCTGGTTTTTTGTCCTTGCACCGGCTATTATTCCGTCTATCCCTTTTGTTTTCATGTAAATTAAGATAAATTGAGGGATGGTGAGGTTGTATTTTAAGGCAACTGGTTTTATCTTTTCTGTGATCAGTTTAAGTTTTTCAAGTTTTTCTTTCTTTAAAAATTTTCTGTCGTCTTCTTTATCAAAATTGTTTTCATTATATTTACCTGTTAATAGCCCTCTTTCAAAAGGAGAGTAAGAATAAAATTTTATTTTATACTTTCTGCAATATGGAATAACCGATTTTTCAGGCTTTGTGAATAGCGGGTTATACTTAAATTGAAGGCAGTATGGTTTAAGTTTGTTTTTTACAAGAATATTCAAATCCCCTGTGTTAACATTGCAAACTCCCCATTGTTTTATTAACCCCTCTTCTTTTAACTCCTCAAGTGTTTCGGCAATATTTAAAAGTGAAGGGGAAGAAGGCTTAAAGTGGAGAAGGTAAATGTCAATGTAATCTGTTTTAAGCCTTTCAAGGGATTTTTTGCACTCTTCTTTTATTGATTCCCTGTCAGCCCTCTTGTAAACGCTAATTTTTTTGCCTTTATATTCGGTTTTAAAGAAAAATTCTCCGTTTTCGGTGTTAAGCCCGAATTTTGTCATTATTTTTATGTCTTTTCTTTTAAAATTTCCCAACACCTTCCCTATTATTTTTTCGCTTCTTCCAAAGCCGTAAATTGGGGCAGTATCAACGAATTTATACTTATTTAGAAAAACCTCAACAGTCTCAATTGCTTCTCTTTCCTCAACCCTTCCCCAGTGCCATTCCCCTATTGTCCATGTTCCGCCTATAATTTCCACTTTCTTCATTTTTTCTCCAGAAAATAAAAGGGGGATTTCTCCCCCTAAAAAAATCAGAGGTTTTTCAAAAAGTATTCAGTTATTCTTTTAAACAGATACTCTCTTGTCTTTTTCCCTCTAATACTATGCTTCTTGCCGGGAAATACCATTAAATCAATGTGTTTCCCCTTTTCAATTACTTTGTTTAAGAATAGTTCGGTATTTTGAAAGTGGACATTGTCATCTGAAACACCGTGAAGGATTAAAAGTTTCCCCTGCAGTTTATCAATATAGTTCAGCGGTGAGGATGTTTTATACCCCTCTTTGTTGTTTTCAGGCAAATCCATATACCTTTCTGTGTAAGCGGTATCGTATAAGTGCCAGTCTGAGACAGGGGCAACGGCAACCCCAACTTTAAAAAAGGGAGCAAACTTTGTCATTGCTGTTAAAGTCATATATCCCCCGTAGCTCCAGCCCCAGATTCCTACTCTGTTTTTGTCTATGAATTTATATTTTTCTGAAATATAGTTTACCCCTGCAATCTGGTCTTTCAATTCAATGTCTCCCATATTTCTGTAAATAGGGGATTCAAATTTGTGTCCCCTTCCAGCAGAGCCTCTATTATCCATTTTAAATACTGCAAAGCCTCTGTTGGTAAAGTAGGTAAACCAATAATAATCCCACGGATTGAAGTAATTTGCGCATATTTGAGCGTGAGGCCCGCCGTAAGTGTAAACAATTAAAGGAATTTTCTTTCCTTTTTCAATGTTTTCAGGGCACATAAGCACGCCGAAAAGGGTTGTGCCGTCTTGTGCTTTAAAATGCACCTCTTCAATCTTGCAGGGTTTTAGTCCTTTAATCTTTTCAGGCTTTTGCTTTTCAAAGAGTTTTCTTTCCCCTGTTTTAAGGTTTACAAGGTATTTTTCAAACGGGGTTGTCCTGTTGGAGTATGTGTCAATATAGTATGTGCAGTCTGGAGACATTGAGATAATGTGATACCCCTTTTTCTGTGTAATGATTTTTAATGTTTTTGTTTTAAAGTTGTATTTAACAAAGTCAACATTGTTCGGGTGGGTTATGTTTGCGGTAAAGTAAACACTTTCCCCGTCAAAGCCTTTGAAGGATTTTATCTCCCATTCCCCCTTTGTTAACTGTTCAATATGATTGTTTTGATAGATAAACAGATGCCTGTACCCTGACGGGGTGTTTTCGGAAGTAAATATAATTGCATTTTTCTCTTTCCAGAAATAGTAATTCCTGTCAAGGTTAATCCAGTCTTTAGATGTTTCTTTTAAAAGAAGTTTGCTTTCCCCGTTTTTATAGAGGAATTTATACAATGTGTTTTGCCTTCTGTTGATAATGTAGATTAGCGGACTGTTTCCGTAAAAGTAAACCCTTGCAAGGTAATACTCTTCTTTAACGGGAAATTTAACCTCTTTTTTTATTACATTATCCTTTTCAAATTCTGCAATAAAGAGTTTAACCAAAGCGTTTTTGCTCCCTGCAAAGGGGTAGTTTTGAAGGTTGTATTTTGGTTTAAACGAAGTATTAATAACTATGGGGTATTTTTCCATTTTGCTTTCGTCAACAAATGTATAAAGCAGGTATTTCCCGTCAGGGGAGAACCATAACCCTGTGTACCTGTCTAACTCTTCCGATGCGGCAAACTCAGCCATTCCGTAATATTTGTTTTCGGTGGCGTCTTTTGTTATCTGCAATGTTTTTCCTGACTTTAAAAAGTAGACAAATACATTTCCCCTTGAAACAAATGCAATTTTGCTGTCGTCCTGGGATATAACGGGAAATAACACAGGCTTTACATTTATATTTATTTTTTTTACCTCTTTTGTCTTAACATTTACCGTGTAAATGTTTCCCGAAAGGTTGAACATTATCTCGTCTTTGTTGTGAAACCAGTGGAAAAAGATTATACCCGACTTTCCTATTCTCATTCTCTCCTTTAATTGCTTTTCAGCCTCACTCTCCTTTATTTTGAATTTTGCGCAGTTTACAACCTCAAACTCTTTTCCGTTTTTTAAGTCATAGACCCATAAATCAAGTTTCCAGTCATTGTCCCTGTCTGCAAGAAAGCCTATATATTTTGAGGAGGGAGACCACTTGAAAGCCATCATTTTAGGCTTTGAGCCTTTTAAGTGTGCAATAACTTTATCAAGAAGTTTGTCTGCAAATAGATTTGTTGAAAGAAGTGTAAAAATAACCAGTAAAAATATTTTCTTTCTCATAACTTACTCCCCGAAAATAGATAGGTTTGTCAATGCAGGGTCAATTAATAAAGGCTTTTTTGAAACTTTAAACAATTCTTTTATTTTTTTATTTAATATTGTTTCCAGTGATGTTTTTGCCCCGAAATCCTCTTTTAAAAGTTCAAAGAATGTCTTTTTAGAAGTAAACTCGGTGTATTCGGTAGATGTAAGGTTCGCCCTTTTTTTAGCCTCTAAAAGTGCGTCGTGCAATGTTCCGATTTTATCTACAAGTTTTATTTTTAACCCTTTTGTGCCTGAGTAAATCCTTCCCTGTGCAATTGATTCAACATAGTTCAAGTCCAGTTTTCTTGCTTCCGCAACCCTGTTTTTAAAAACACCGTAAATATCAAGCATATCGTCCCTTAATATTTTTTCTTCATCGGGGGTGATTTCTTTAAAGGGAGAGAGAAAATCGGCATATTTGCCTTTTTTAATTTCTTCAAAGTTTACCCCTATCTTTTTACTTAATTCGGTAATTTCAGGAATTAAACTTACAACTCCGATAGAGCCTACTATTGAATTTCTATCCGCAATTATGTAATCTCCACCGCAGGAGATGTAATACCCGCCTGATGCTGCCATATAGCCTACGGAGACAATTACAGGCTTTTTCTTTGCCGCTCTCTTTAATTCCCTGTTTATCAGTTCAGACGCAAGGGCAGAGCCCCCCGGAGAGTTTACCCTGAAAACTATAACTTTAACATTGTCATTGTCTGCAGCCCTTCTGATTATGTCGCACATTGTATCAGCGGCGATTACATTTTTATTGCTTCCAAATAGGGATGGCTCTTCCTCACCCATAACTATTTCACCTTCCGCAACAATTAAAGCGATAGGTTTTGTTCCGAAACCGTCGGTTAAGGTTTTTGCATACCTGCCAATCTCTATTACCGAGTCGTATCTGTCTTCAATATTCTTTTTAAAATCAAATTTGTCAACAAAGCCTAACTCTTTTGCTTTTTCTTTTGAAAGCATAAAATATTTTCCCTGGAAAAGGTTTTCCTTAAATTTTTTGCCGTCAAACCCTCTCGAATCAGAAATCATTGAGCAAATATTGTTCCAGAAAGATTCAAACAATTCCGTTAACTCTTCTCTCAAATACTTTGACATTGTATCCCTTACAAAAGGCTCACCTGCACCTTTGTAATTTCCTATATGAATTACATTGAATTTTATGCCTAATTTATCTTCTAACAATGTTCTAAAAAAAGGTTGGGCAGAGTAGTATCCTTTTAATGCCACATACCTCCCCGGGGTAGGGTGCATAACAACCTCAGCCCCTTTCGGCACTACAAAATAGTTCATTCCTATCTGGTCGTAATAGACATAAACCTTTTTCCCGCTTTTTACAATGTTTTCAAGTGCTTGCCTTAATTCTTCAAGTTGAGCCACATCAAGGGGCAATTCATTTCCGAAAACAAGCACAGCCTTTACCTTGTCGTCCGAGGGTATATTGTAAAGTGCTTTTATTACTTTGTGGAAAGGCACAACAGGTTTAAAGGGAACTATAGGTGCCTTTTCGGGAACTTCTCTTTTAAACCTCACTTCAACCAAGGTGTTGCTTGAAATAGTGGGAACACCGGCATAGAATTTACCGAGAGTTTTCCCGATAAAGTAAACAAATCCCACAAAAAAGATAAAAATAACCGTTATTATCAGAAGTGTTTTTGTCGCTTTTCGTGACATATATCCCCCTTTTTGTTAGTCATAT
>WFPG01000270.1 GCA_015487755.1 Acidobacteriota bacterium | reverse complement strand
TCCGAGGCCTGCGGTAATAAAAAGCATATGGGCGCCTGAAATAATTGATTTCAGTTTGTCTTTGTCTTCCAAGGCAGCCTGTTTTGCTATCTCCGGGTTTGAACCTGCCCCAAGCCCCTGGGTGAGGTTTTTTCCTATCTGGATTTTTACTTTTGCCTTTGATGTTAGCAGGGATTGATAATCGGTATTTACTGCAATAAATTCTACATGCTGGATATTGGATTCAATCATCCTGTTTATTGCGTTGCAACCGGCCCCCCCGACCCCGATTACCTTTATCTTAGGCAATAAGGTTTCGGCTTCTTCAATGATAAATTCCGGAGTCATAATTACCCCCTCCTCTTTCTATTAAAGATTGTTTTTAATTTGCCAATCATTTTATTTACAATACCGGAGTTTAATTCAGGCTTTCTAATATCCCCTGCAAAGTACTCCGCCAGACCATAAACAGGGACAAATTCAGGGGAATCTATCTCTTCAAAGTCAACGCCGGAATCAATAAAAGGGGTTGCAACAACAACAGGAAGGTTAAAAACCTCTCTTGCAACATCGGCTATGCCGTCAAATTTGGCACTACCGCCTGCAATAACAACCTGGGAATAGTTAATCCCTCTGGCGGCCATTACCTGATTTTGCTCAACCTCTTCCTTTATAAGGGTGAATATCTCCTTTACCCTCTCCCTCATTACAAGCTTTACCTGTTCAAGGTTTAAGAATATATCACTTAAAAGGTCAGGCTCAAAAAATATGTTTTTCTGGGAATCTTCCGCCTCAATAATGAGATTACTGTACTTTTTCTTCATTTTTTCTGCCAGAGCAAAGTTTTTATCGTCAAGGTTTTTTCCGAAAGCCCTTACTAAATCCGAAGTAACGGTATCCCCCCCAAGCGGGAGTGAATAAGAATGTACAATACTGTTGTTTTTAAATACCACAGCGTCAGTGAAAGAAGCACCGAAATCTATGTACAAAGCACCGTTTTTCCTTGCCGTATAAGGCACCGCCTTCAAACTTCCTGGAACATAAGGCACCGTAATTTTGTCCAGAATTACTTCAAGGTCTTCAAATATTGTCTGTAATGTTGAGATTACATAGGTTTTTGCAAGTATGAAAAACATATCCATTCCAAGAGCATAAGCGTCCATTCCTATAGGGTTATCCACAATTTCATACTTAGATTTGGGGGAAGGGGAAGTGTTGTACTCGTTTATCATAAAATCAATGAGGGTAAGTTCCTGATTTTCCGATTTTCTTTTTATTTCATCTATAAGTTTCTCTGTTAAAGCGCTTACATGTGTATTGTCAATTATTGTTGAGCCTGTTGAATCTGCAACTATCATCTGTTTTACAATATTATTCTGCAATGTGTTTACAGGGGGAATGCTTAAATATACTTCGTCAACATAATCTCCCACTTCTTCTGTAAGAGATTCAATTACCCTGCCTACCTGCTCTTTTAAAAGGTTAGGGTTTTTTATTCTACCGTCTTCTATACCCAGTGTTTTTTCTTTCTTTGCGGCAAGGACATGAATATTATTTTTAAATTCAACAATTTCAAATATTATCCCTTTTAGTTCATAACTGCCTAAATCAAGAGCAAGCGTTAATTTTCTTCCCATATATCCCCCTAATTCAATTTTTTCACAATAATTTGATTGGTAAAAGAGATATCTACATAGTCAATTGTTCCAACATCGTCAAGCAACCTGCTTCTCATTCTCAAGAATGCCTCTATATTTTTAAACTCCCCGAACGGGTCTACATAGATTTTTGCTTTAAAATTTTTCAAAAACACTGTCCATTTTGAATCCATATCTTTTACAACAATCTCCGACATATCTTTAAAAAAATCTTCACCGTATTTCTTTTCTTTTAAAACCTTAATTTTTTCAACAATATAGGGTATATACTTTTTATCACACTCAAGGATAGGCAGATATAAATAACCGAACTTTTTAGCATAGTATTTATTTAAAATTTCTCCGTTCTCCCCCACAATCATCAATTCGCCCCTTTTATTCCTGTAAAAAAGGACAGGCTCCTGCTCTTCAACATAGAGAACAAGCGTCCTTGAGGGGAAATTGGATATTGCGATTGATTTTATCCACTTAAACCGCTTTTTCAAATACTCTTTCATTTCTTTTCTGTCTATACTCCAGTTAACCCTGCCTTTGTATATTTCAAGAGCCTTTTTTAAATCGGAAGAATCGTTGTACTCAACTCCCTCAACCTTAATGTTATCCACTATAAACATTCCGAAAACAAAATTTTTCAAAGGCGGAAAAACAACCATACTTATCGAAAACAAAACAACAACGGTAATAAATAAAGTGGCAATGCTTTTGCCTTTTTCCCTTAAAAACCTCTTTGTTCTAAACCGTAATTTCTTCGTAAACTTACTCACCAATCAACTCTCCGAATTGCCTTGCATAACTGTCTATAACCCCTGCCCCTAAAAATGCTATTATTCGGTAATTGTCTTTCTCTTCTTTTAGTAAATTAAAAAGAGGTTCGCCTTCTTCAACATAATTGCACTTTAACCCTCTTTTCTCAATCTCTTTACAGAGTTTTTGAGAATCAACCCCTTTTATAGGTTTTTCCCCTGCAGGGTAAATAGGAAGCAACACCACATTCATATCTTCGGGAAAGCATTTAACAAACTCTTTGAACAAAGCCTTTGTCCTTGAAAACCTGTGAGGCTGAAAAACAACAAGGATTTTATCTGTATGGTAAAAATCTTTAAGCGCTTCAAGAGTGCTTTTTATCTCCACAGGGTGGTGGGCATAATCTGTTATTATCTTTAATTTTTCATTCTCACCTACAACCTCGCACCTTCTTTTTGTCCCTGTGTAAGCCCCTAACCCTGTTTTGATTTTCTTTGCAGAAACCCTCAATTCCCTTGCCAGCGCTATTACAGCACAGGCATTTTGCACATTAAACAATCCGGGCACTTTTATACAAAATTCTCCTAAAGATTTCCCGTTTTCTGAAACTTTGAAAGAGTAAAAACCTACACCTTTTTCTAAGTTTTCAATTTTGTAATCAGCCTCTTCTGAAAAGCCGTAAGTTACAACCCTTTTTTTCAAAAAGGGAATAATATCCCTGCAATTTTTATCGTCTCCGTTAATTATAACTGAACCGAAAAAAGGGACTTTGTTTGCAAATTGTATGAATGTTTTTTTTATGTCGTCTAAATCTTTATAGAAATCAAGGTGGTCAAGGTCAATATTGGTAATAACCGCAAAAACAGGCGAGAGGTTTAAGTGGGATTTATCAGACTCGTCAGCCTCGGCTATTAAAAACTTTGAATTGCCCAACTTTGCGTTTGAATTGAGTTTTTGAAATATACCGCCTATAATAACAGTGGGGTCAAAACCTGCCTCGTTGAAAACACTTGCTGCCATTGCGGTAGTCGTGGTCTTTCCGTGAGTACCGCTTATTGCTATTCCGTACTTCATTCTCATTAACTCCGCAAGCATTTCTCCCCTTTTTATAACAGGAATACCCCTTTTCCTTGCCTCAACAAGTTCAATATTGTCGTCTTTTATTGCCGTTGATATTACTACTAAGTCCGCATTTTCAAGGTGTTCCGCTTTATGTCCATAGAAAACCTTTATCCCTATCTTCTCAAGCCTCTCGGTATAAACAG
>WFPG01000269.1 GCA_015487755.1 Acidobacteriota bacterium | reverse complement strand
CCTTTGATAGGGAAAAATGAGTTTTTAGTTAAAATTTATCTTGTTTATTTTCAATCAATTACCACATCTTTGGCAATGGCTTTAATTAAAGGCAACTCGTCAATTTCTCCAAACCTTATCAAGTTATCAATCTCTTTTTTATCAAGCCCCAATTTTTTTAAATGATTAACCGCTCCTTTAATAGAGGTACCGGCTTCCCTGCATGCAAGCAACCTCACCTTCCAGCTTTCAATAGCAAGGTTAATGTATTTTTTCTTTTCTTTTTCGTCTTTTACCTTATTAATTATTTTTTCATAAAGATATGCAAGATTGTTTGCGGCTTTTCTATTTAAAGGGTTTAAGGCAAGAGCCACCAGATATGCATCTTCGGCAGCCTTAAAGTTTCTATTACATTGATAAGCCACCCCCATATAATTCCATACTTCTGAACTTTTAGGGGTAATTTCAAGTGCCTTTTCCACATATTCAAGTTGGTCGGCATGCCTTCTTTCAAGCCTTGCCACTTCGCTTAACCCTAAATATGCCCAATATTCTGACTCGTCATAATCTATGGCTTTCTGAAAAAACTTTTCCGCCTGTTTCATCTTTTTAAGGTTTAAATAAGCAAAACCTGCCTCGGTAAGGGAGGGTACATGAAACTTATCTCTTTTGATAGCCTCTTTATAAAACCTCACAGCTTTTTCGTAATTGCCCCTTTCAGATTCAATCTTTCCTAAATTATAGAAAGGCAATGCCAAATCATTGTTATACTGAATAGCAATATTGAAATATTTGATAGCCTCTTCCATATCCCCTTTTCTGGTATAGACATAACCAATAAAGTTATTCACTTCTGCCAGAATAACAGGGTCTTTCCCCTTCATTATCATTTCAATTTTATTCATTTCGGCAATTGCGTTATCGTATTTGTTTTCCGACAGATAATATTCCCCTAATATAAAATACGAAGACCAATCTTCAGGGTTGATTGAAATTGCTTTTGCAAGGGACTGTGTACCTTTTATAAAATCTTTATTAGAAAGGTAAATCTCACCTAATAAATGCCACGACGCTATAAAGTTTTGCTCAAGTCTTAAAGATTCTTCAACCTTAAGTTTCGCCTTTTCCACTTCCCCTATATCATAGTAACATTTAGCAATCATTCTCAATACCCTGAAACTTTTAGGGTTAAGGGAAATAGCCTTGCCGAACATTTCAAGCGCTTTTTTAATCTCTCCAATTGCATGAAGTATATATCCGTAAATTTCATAATTGACATTATTTTCTCCGTTTAATTCTATGGCTTTTTTTATAAGGCTTACAGCCACACCGTCGTTTTCAAGAAAATAATTTATAAAAGCAAGTACTCTGTAGATTGAATCACTAACTTCACCTTTAAGTTCAAAGTAATCGTAAATCTTCTCAAGTTCGTTCTTTATCTGGTTTAAATCCGAATCGCTTTTAAACCCTGAAGCCATAATCAACTCAAACCATGCGTCAAAATTAAACCTATCCAATTCAATGGCTTTTTTAGCGGCATCAATAGCCTTGTTGTAGTATGAACGATAATTATAAAACCTTGCTAACTCGGCATAGTTTTCTGTTGTAGGATTTTTCTGTACTTTTGCTATTAATTCTTTCAAAGAATAATCACTTAAAAAAACATCTTTCATATCAACCTCGTATGGACCTTAATGATAATTTTATTATACAAGAATTAAATTGTTTCAACAGTAAAATTTTTATTGGTATAAATGCAAATTTCCCCCGCAATTTCCATTGCTTTTTCAGCGATTTCTTTTGCGGAAAGTTCAGAGTTTTCAAATAAAGCCCTTGCTGCGGCATAGGCGTAAGGCCCGCCAGAACCTATAGCAATTACGGGAATGTCAGGCTCTACAACATCACCCACTCCCGAAAGCAGGTAAACCTTTTCCCCGTTGGTTACAATCATCATTGCTTCAAGCCTTCTTAAATACTTGTCTGTTCTCCAATCTTTAGCAAGTTCAATTACCGCTCTTTCAAGGTTTCCCGAAAACTGTTCCAGTTTAGATTCAAGCCTTGAAAACAGGGTAAAAGCGTCTGCTGTTGAGCCTGCAAACCCGACAACAATTTTGTCTTTATATATTTTTCTGACCTTTTTTGCTTTATGTTTTAATACGGTATTTCCCAAAGTAACCTGCCCGTCTCCTATAAGTACGCTCTCTCCGTCCTTTTTAACAAAAAGAATTGTTGTCCCTTTAAACATTACTCACCTCTCCTCCACCTAAAAAGAAAATTTGCTACATCTTTAACATTTTTAGGCATTTTTTTACCCTTTATCTCATTAAAATGAAACCATTTCACACTATCCTTGAACTCCTCAGCTATTTTATCTTCCCCGGTAACTTCCGCAACAAAAATGAAGTCAATATGCTTATGATTCTGGTCAATATACTCAATTTGAACATGCAAAGGGGAAGGTATCCTGACAGTGGTAGCGTCAAGGACAATGGGGATGCCAGGCCTGAAATCTATAATTTCTACATCAAACCCTGTCTCTTCCTTAACTTCCCTTACCGCAGCTTTTACAGGGTGTTCCCCCTCTTCTATGTGCCCCCCCGGGGGCAGGTAAAAACCTACAAAAGGCTTTTTTTCCCTTTTTACAAAAGCAAGGGAAGTTCCGTCTTTGTTAAAAACAAAAACATTTACAACATATTCATACTTCATTTAAACACTCTTACCTGTTTTCTTCTTCCTCTCTTAACTTTTCAAGAATCTCCTTAAGTTTATCAGCCATTTTTTCAGGCTTAACCTTAATTCTTTCCCCCGTCCTTCTAACCTTTATCTCAACCACACCTTCAGCCATTGCCTTTTTTCCTACAATAACCTGAACGGGAATCCCGATTAAATCGGCGTCTTTAAATTTAAAACCTGGCCTCATTTCCCTATCGTCATAGAGAACTTCAAAACCTTTATCCGTAAGTTCTTTATACATTTTATCAACCTTTTCTGTAAACTCTTTGTCTTTAACTTCAAGGTTTAAAAGAATTACCTGAAACGGCGCTATATTTACCGGCCAGATTATACCGTTTTCATCGTGGTTCTGCTCTATTGCAGCAGCCGCAGTCCTTCCTACACCTATACCGTAACAACCCATAACCGCATACCTTTCTTTTCCGTTTTCGTCAAGAAAGGTGCAGTTCATTGCTTTTGAATACTTGGTGCCCAACTTAAATACCTGCCCGACCTCTATACCTTTAAACTGTTCGTATTTTCCTTTTTTACACCTCGGGCAGGTTTCCCCTTCAACCGCAAGTCTTAAATCCGCAAACTCTTTAACTTCAAAATCCCTGCCTAAATTTACATTTATGTAATGCATATCCTTTTCGTTTGCACCTATAACAAAATTAGACATATTCAGAACAGAGTAATCGGCATAAATAGGTATATTTAAACCTATCGGGCCTGAAAACCCTGAAGGGCCGCCTGTAACCTTTTCAATAGTTTCCTCATCAGCCAATTCAAGTATTGCAACGCCTAAATGGTTTTTAACCTTAACCTCGTTTACCTCATAATCCCCTCTAACCAACACGGCAATGGCATCTCCGTTTTCAAGTTTAAAAATCATTGTTTTAACAAGGTCTGAAGGTTTTACGCCTAAAAATTCGGCAACCTCTTCAACACTCTTCTTCCCGGGAGTTTCCACTTTTTCAACAGGCTTTAATTCAACTTGTTCATCAATCTTTTCAGGTTTAAGGCACTCTGCCTTTTCAATATTTGCAGTGTAGGAACAGGAATTACAACTTAAAACAGTATCCTCGCCAGTTTCTGCAAGAACATGGAATTCATGAGTGTAATTCCCTCCTATTGCCCCAGAATCAGCCTCTACTGCCCTGAATTTTAAGCCACATCTTTTGAAAATCCTTGTATAGGCGTCATACATCTGCCAGTAAGATTTATCACAGGAAGCATCGTCAACATCAAAAGAGTACGCATCCTTCATAATAAACTCCCTGCCTCTCATCAAACCGTAGCGAGGCCTAATCTCGTCTCTGAATTTTGACTGTATCTGATAAAGGTTTAAAGGCAATTGTTTATAAGACCTTAATTCTTTTCTAACTATATCGGTTATTACCTCTTCGTGGGTAGGCCCAAGGCAAAAGTCACCGTTTTTTCTGTCTTTAAACCTGAGCAATTCTTTTCCGTAATAATCCCATCTTCCGCTTTCCTGCCATAACTCGGCAGGCTGAACGGCAGGCATTAACAACTCTATACAACCTTCTTTATCAAGTTCTTCCCTTATAATATTCTCAATCTTTTTTATTACCCTATAACCTAACGGAAGATAAGAATAAATGCCTGATGCAAGTTTTTTAATCATACACGCACGCAACATCAACCTATGGCTTACAGTCTCCGCTTCTTTCGGATTCTCTTTTAAAGTGTAAAGAAAGTACCTGGAAAACCTCATAAATCTCTCCTACTAATAATTTTGGTATTTTATGTTAGCTAATACATTTTCCTGTGT
>WFPG01000268.1 GCA_015487755.1 Acidobacteriota bacterium | reverse complement strand
GGCTCATTGCTTAACCTGTTAAGGTGGGTATCCCAGAGAACAATAAAAGAAAACTTTATCCCGCCTAAAAATTACAGATACCCTTTTATGGAAGCGGAATAATCCTTTAAAAACCCCATAAACTCAAGCCCCTCGTTTGAGGGGCTTTTTTATTTCCCACCCTTGCAATTCACAAAAAATCTGGATAAATTGTGAATAGAATCTAAAAATATCCGGATATTTAGTGAATTGGATAAATTCCCTGCTAAATTTCATAGACATTCCCCACTAATTTTCGGTATAAAATAAGGAAAAAGATTTTTGAAAATTTTAATACCCTTTTGTGAAAACGGGAGGTTGAGATGAAAAAACTCTTCGGGATTTTGTCAGGGTTTTTAATTGTTGTAAGCCTTGTATTTGGGGGAAACAACTCTTTTGAAATTGAGAAAAAACTCTACGATTTGCAAAACTCAATAGTTGAAAACAGTTTTATAAACCTTCAAAAAGGAGCGTGGGCAGAGTATAACGACGGGACAAAGGCAATTTATGTGGGAGAAGACACAATTGACGGAATGAAATTAAGGGGGATTGAAATTCACTTTCCGAAAGGAACCATTCAAATATGGTATGCTACAGTTAAAAAACACTTCACATACAACGGAAAGAATTACACACTTTTAACATTAGACCCGAGAACTGTTTTTATAAACACAGGCGGCACGGTGTATAAAATAAACTATGCCCAATTGCAACTTGCCGAGCAATTTATGGGAGCAGGGGATTTAAGCACAATTTTAACCCCTGCAAAGATTTACATAGGAAGGGAAACAGGCCATAAAGTCTCAATAAGAAAAACAACTATGACTATCGGCGGGCACAATATTAAGGCAACAATAATTACAAGCCTTGACAACGGGGGAAAGGTTATTGTAAGCCCTGAAGTGCCTTTCGGCCTTGTAAATTCGCAAGGGGATACCCCTCACCTTGTTAACTTCGGCAAAACAGGGGGCAGAATCAGAATGGGAGCAGGTTTAAGGAAGAACGCTCAAAAATTCTCTTTCCCCGTCGGGTTTTAAGACGAACAAATTCATAAAACAAAAACAAAAAAATAAAAATTTCCGTCTAAAGTTATAAAATATTTGCAAAAAATTGAGAGGGGAAAGAGTTATGTTTAAAAAAGTTTTCCTTTTAATTCTTGTGGCTGTTTTTTCAGGGTTAGCATTTGCAGAGGAACCTATTTTAAAAATTCCGATTCCTGATTTTGTTTTAAACAATCCTTACTTTTCTTCCTCGCCGATAGATAAGTATATTCAGGTAGGGATTTTTTCAGACAATAGAAAGGTTTTGTCTTTTTCAGGGTATAAAAAACCTGAAAATGCTTCATTAAAGACCTTCAGTAAAGTTATTTTTTTAAATCCTCAAAATCAGATTGAAAAAGAGTTAAATTTTAATTTCCATATTAAAACTAAAGCAATTGACAATATCTCAAACCCTATTGTGGCAGTAACAATTCTAAAAATTGAGGGTAATGACTACTATGCTGACAAAATAAATATATACTCTTCAAAAGGGGATTTAATTTGCACCATTCCCAATAAGGAACACAACTATGTATATCCCTCTATTGACAATAAATTCCTTTGCCTTGTTGGTGTAATGGAAACAGATGCAGGGAATTTTACATTTATTCCCATAAACGCATTTAAAGAAAATAACAAAGATAATTTACCAGAATATTCACTTTCACTTGCAGGAAACCCTGCTGAACAATGGATACTGTTAGGCGGAGAAAATGCCTCTCTAATATACTCAACCCAGACAGCCATAAAAAAGGTAAGTTTAAAAAACAAGGTAAAAACAGAATGGAAAATTTTTTTTACTGAAGACTATGTAAACTTTATAAAACTTATTAATAATTTTGTTGTAGCAGAGGCTTTTCCTAATTTTTATATAATTGACGAAAAGACAGGTAAAATATTAAAGAAGGTTAATCTAAAAAACAATCTGAGAGTAAAATCACTAATTG
>WFPG01000267.1 GCA_015487755.1 Acidobacteriota bacterium | reverse complement strand
TTACCTGACAAAGAAACAAAGGCAATAAAAAAAGGCGGGAAATTTTCCCGCCTTTTCTTTTTTTAAGCCTATTTAAAACTTAATAATTTCTCGGTTTTGAAAAACTGACTTTAAGGTTTCTTCCGTCAAAGTCCGAACCGTTTAATGCCGATATAGCGGCTTCCGCTTCTTCTTTTGTTGACATTTCGGCAAATCCGAAGCCTCTTGACCTTCCTGTTTCCCTATCTCTGATAATCTTGATAGATTCAACTGTTCCGTGTGCTTCAAAAACTTTCCTTAAATCGCTTTCTTCGGTGGAATACGGCAAGTTGCCGACATAAATACTCTGAGACATAAAATAAACTCCTAAAAAATTTTCTTCACTAAAACCCACTGAATTGTGCGTCTCGTGTATAACAACAATAACACATTAAAAAACCATTGCAAGGAATATATTGAAAAATGTGAAAATAAAAAAGGCGGGATAAAACCCGCCCTGATTTTTTTAAATTTTAAGTTTAAGTTATCTGTCGTTTCTCGGTTTTGACAAACTAACTTTAAGTGTCCTTCCGCCTAAATCTGAACCGTTTAAAGCGGAGATAGCGGCGTTTGTTTCTTCCTCGGTTGACATTTCAACGAAACCGAACCCTCTTGACCTGCCTGTTTCCCTATCTCTGATAATCTTAACATTTTCAACATTACCGTGTGCTTCAAAAACTTCCCTTAAATCTTCTTCCCTTGTGGAATAAGGCAGATTGCCAACATAAATACTCTGAGACATAAAAAAACTCCTAAAAAAAATTCTTTACGAAAACACATCAATTTGTGATGTGAACTCGCCTGCAAATGACTTTATCACAAAAAAAAGCCTTTTCAAAACTTTTTTTACATTCTGAAAACACCGAACTTAGTCGCTGCAAACGGCATATTCAAACTTGCCGACAATGCAATGGCAAGCGCCTGCCTTGTTGTTAACGGGTTTAAAATGCCGTCGTCCCATAACCTTGCGCTTGAATAATAAGGGTGGCCTTCCTTTTCGTACTTTGCAAGAATCGGGTTTTTAATCTTTTCCTCTTCCTCTTTTGTCAACTCTTTTCCTTCCCTTTTCAACTGCTCCCTTTTAACCGTTAAAAGCACGCTTGCAGCCTGCTCTCCGCCCATTACGGATATTCTTCCGTTAGGCCACATAAATAAAAACCTCGGGTTGTATGCACGGCCGCACATTCCGTAATTGCCTGCACCGAAAGAGCCGCCCATAATAAGTGTTATTTTCGGGACATTTGCGTTTGATACAGCCATAACCATCTTTGCCCCGTCTTTTGCTATTCCCTGGTGCTCGTACTTTTTGCCTACAATAAATCCCGTAATGTTCTGCAAAAACAATAAAGGTATATTTTCAGTGCAGCAAAGTTCAATAAAATGTGTGGCTTTGAATGCGCTTTCGGAAAATAAAACCCCGTTGTTTGCAAGTATCCCCACAGGTATTCCGTAAATGTGAGCAAAGCCTGTAACTATTGTGGGAGCATACATTTTTTTAAACTCAAAAAACCTGCTTCCGTCAACAAGCCTTGCAATAATCTCGTATGCGTCCATATTTTTTTTCAAATCGGTAGGAATAATCCCGAGTATTTCGTCTGACGGGTATAAAGGCTCTTCAGGAGATTCAAGTTTTAAACTCTGCCTCTCCCTTTTCCCTAAATGCTTTACAATATCCCTTGCAATCAAAATTGCGTGATGCTCGTTTTCGGCATAATGGTCTGCCACTCCGCTAATTCTACAATGAACATCGGCGCCCCCTAACTCTTCCGCAGAAACATCTTCCCCCGTTGCCGCTTTAACAAGGGGAGGGCCCCCTAAAAATATTGTCCCAGTTCCCTTAACGATGACAGTCTGGTCACTCATTGCGGGAATATAAGCCCCGCCTGCGGTGCAGTACCCGAAAACAACCGAAATCTGGGTTATCCCTTTTGCCGACATCCTTGCCTGATTGTAAAAAATCCTTCCGAAGTGCTCTTTGTCGGGAAAAACCTCGGCCTGTAAGGGAAGGAATGCCCCTCCCGAGTCAACAAGGTATATGCAGGGCAGGTTGTTCTGTTCCGCAATCTCCTGCGCCCTTAAATGTTTTTTTACGGTAATAGGGTAGTAGCATCCCCCTTTCACCGTAGGGTCGTTTGCCACAATCATAACCTCTCTGCCTTCAACCCTTCCCACTCCAGTGATAATGCCCCCTGCAGGGACTTCGTCGTCGTAAAGTTTATAGCCTGCAAGGGTGGAAAGTTCAAGAAATGGCGAATCCTCGTCAAGCAACAACTCAATCCTTTTTCTGGCAGGCATTTTGTTTAACTGCTCCAGCCTTTTAAAAGCCTTTTCAGGCCCCCCTTTTCTTGCCCACTCCAACTTTTCGTTTAAGTCTTCAATTAACTTTTTGTTATGCTCGTAATTCTTTTTAAACTCTTCCGATTTTGTGCTTATTCTTGATTTAATTACCGGCATTCCCCCTCCCGTTTAATTTAAAAAACTTACTTTAATTTAATCAGAAATTGAGATAACAGACAAGGGATTTTAATTGTTTGGCTTGCATATTTTCAAAATAAAATTTAAGTTTTTCTTTGAGTTATGCTATAACTTTTATCGGTATGGAAAAGATTTTAGAGATTTTTTTTAAATATAAATACAGGGTTGTTTTTTACCTTATACTGTTTTTTTATTTGTCTTTTTTTCTTGTCTTCTTATATGGCAATAGACCGAATTTTCCTTCCGCAACTCCAAAATACAACAAAAACCTGTTGAAAGAGATTACAAAGGGAGAGGCAAACCTCTGGTATTTCGGAGAGATACTTCCATTTAAAGGGTTTGAAGATTCAATAATGGCTGTTGACGGGGTTAAACTCTATCAGGCTTTAAAGATTGTAAACTCTTTAAGAAATTATGTTGACTTCAGGTTTTTAAAAGCGGGGGAAAAATTCCGCTTTAAACTATCCAAAGACGGCAAGGTTGTTGAAAAATTTGTATATTCGCCTAATATGGTAACATTTCATACTCTTACCTGGGATTACAAGAAAAAGTCTTACACCTATAAGTTGATAACCCTTCCTACCGAAACAAGGTTTAAATTGATTGAGGGAGAGATAAAGACAACCTTAAACGACGCATTAAAACAAACAGATGTTAGCAACGGTGTTAGGAACACTGTAAACAATGTTATTGAATGCCTTGTGCCTATAAG
>WFPG01000266.1 GCA_015487755.1 Acidobacteriota bacterium | reverse complement strand
CAATAATATCGTCCTCGCAATGTAAAATTTCAATTGCCTTTTTTCTTGAATCTACCTGCAAAACCCTTCCGCCGGATTTTTCAATCAATGCCATCACCCCTTTTATAAAATCCGAAACGGTAGCCTCAATGAGAAAAGAGATAAAACCCTCTTTTTCTTCTATAGAATAGCCTTTAGTATGAATAATTTTTCCTGTTGCAACCCTTACAGGCTTTCTTGAAGCAAGCAGAGCAAACATATTCTTATGCCACCTGATAATTCCCGGTATCTTTTCCCTGAAGTCGTTAACAAGGTGGGCAAATTCGCTCATTAAATCCGTGTCCCTCAACCCTACCGCTTTTAAAAGAAGAAAGTCCCTTGTGTTGAAAAAATCCCTGTCCGAATACAATTCAACACTTTTAAAATCCCTTGCGTTTGCGTGAATGGCAGGCAGTTCAAGGTGTTTAAATTTTAAAACTTTCACCCCGTTAAAATACTCTTTTAAACCTTCCGAGTAGTTTCTCTGGAAGAAAAACCCGTTTGTATTCCAACTTGACCTGAATTGAGGATAAAAACCCCTTTCCTTTAACCTCTGTAAAAAAAGATACTCATCCTTTTTCTCTTTAAGGCTTTCGGGAATCCTTTTTGCCTTTTCTATCTCTTCTATCTTTAATCCCCTAAAATAGTTTTCCTCAATATCCTTTATTGCCAGATCTACCTTTTCGTTAACAGGGTAAAACCTTTTTGCAAAGTTGTATGCGTCAATCCTCTGAATTGCATTTTCCAATGCAACTATTTTGTTTAACTTTTTTCTCTTTATATACTCGCTTTGAACTTCAAACAGTTTTAAAAGTATTGAAGCGTCTTTTGAAGCATAGGCAATCTGGGACTCTGTCAACTCTCCGCCCCAATCGCTTTTTTGCTCCGTTTTGTCCATCTCCTCCCGCAAAAACATATTAGCAACATTCTTAAGGCTGTACTTTACATTTAACCCGCATGTCAAAACCTTGGTTGCGTTTGCGGTGCAAAAGGTGTTGTTAAAAACACAGTTATACTCTTTAATCAGGTGGGACATGTCAAAAAAACCGTAATGAAAAATTTTTGTTTTTTCCTCTGATTGGAAAACTGTTTTTAAATACTCGGGAAAGGATATTTTCATTAAATCAAAAACATAAACTTCATTTTCAACGGCAACCTGCACAAGCCTGATTATGCCGAAATCTTTTCCTTTATAATCGTATGTCTCAATATCAACTCCTAAAACTTCGGCGTTTACTATTTGTTCCTTTACCTTTTCAACCTTGTATAAAGTGTCTACTAAAATCATTTTTCCTCAAAAAAGAAAACCCCGCCTTAAAGCGGGGCTTAAAAATTTCTTGTTTAATTCTTTTCTTTTAAAGCAGCCTGTGCCGCCGCAACTATTGCCACAGGCACCCTGTAAGGGGAGCAACTTACATAATTCAAGCCTACCTTGTGGCAGAATTCAACCGATTTCGGGTCTCCCCCGTGCTCACCACATATGCCTAACTTTAAGTTCGGGTTTGTTTTTCTTCCCTTTTCGCAGGCAATCTTAACCAATTGCCCTACCCCGTCAATATCTATGCTCTGGAACGGGTCGTGAGGAAGTATCTTTTTATCAAGGTAAATTTTGATAAATTCTCCCGCATCGTCCCTTGAAAATCCTAAACCCATCTGGGTTAAGTCGTTTGTGCCGAATGAGAAGAATTGAGCAATCTCCGCAATCCTGTCTGCGGTAATAGCAGCCCTCGGCACCTCAATCATTGTGCCCATAAGGTAATCAATTCTTTCACCCTTTTCTTCAAATACCTTTTCAATCTCTTCAGTTAGAATGTTTTTAAGGTATTCAAGTTCAGATTTAAACCCTATAAGGGGTATCATTATTTCAGGTAAAGGATTTAAGCCCTTTTTCTTGTTATTGATAGCAGCCTCAATAATTGCCCTTACCTGCATTTTGTAGATTTCAGGATAGGTTATCCCAAGGCGGCAACCTCTATGCCCTAACATTGGGTTCATTTCGTGTAAAGATTCAACCCTTGATTTCAATTCCTCAAAGGTAACCCCTAAATCATTTGCCAATTCTTTTATATCCTCGTCTTCCTTTGGTAAAAACTCGTGAAGAGGCGGGTCTAAAAGCCTTACCGTTACAGGAAGCCCGTCCATTGCCTCAAATATTCCCTCAAAGTCGCTTCTCTGCATCGGGAGTATTTTTGCCAATGCTTTTTCCCTTTCTTCAGTTGTCTTTGCAACAATCATTTCCCTTACAGCCTTAATCCTGTCTTCTTCAAAAAACATATGCTCTGTCCTGCAAAGCCCTATCCCCTTTGCTCCAAGGCTTCTTGCAACTGTAGAATCGTGCGGGGTGTCGGCGTTTGTCCTTACCCCTAATTTCTTAAACTCTTCTGCCCAGGAGATTATCTTTACATAGTTTGAGCATATCACAGAGTCTTCAACCTTGCCTTTTCCGTGGATTAGTATTTGAATAACCTCGGAAGGCATTGTTTTAAGTTTGCCTTCAATAACCTCACCTGTTGTTCCGTCAATTGATATGTAATCTCCCTCTTTCAGGGTTCTTCCCTTTACACTCACAGTCTTTTTGTCGTAATCTATTTCAAGTTCCCCTGCACCGACAACACAGGGTTTGCCCATTCCCCTTGCAACAACGGCAGCATGGGATGTCATTCCGCCTCTTGCGGTTAAAATCCCCTCTGCCGCATCCATTCCGGCAAGGTCTTCAGGGGAAGTTTCAATTCTAACAAGGATAACATGCCCCTCTTTTGCCATTTCAACCGCTTTTTCGGCAGAAAGGGCAATTCTTCCGCTTGCCGCGCCGGGGCCTGCATTCAAGCCTTTTGTCATTAACCTTCCTTCTTTTAAAGCCTTTTCTTTGTCTTCCCTGTCAAATACGGGAGCAAGCAATTGGGTTACCGCCGCAGGGTCTATTCTCATTATTGCTTCTTCTTTTGTTATCAAGCCTTCGTCAACCATGTCAACTGCAATCCTTATTGAAGCAAAGCCTGTCCTTTTACCGTTTCTTGTCTGCAAGAGATAGAGTTTACCCCTTTCAATGGTAAATTCCAAATCCTGCATATCTCTGTAATGCTTTTCAAGGGTTTTGTAAACCTCAACAAGTTGTTTGAAAACCTCTGGCATTTCCTCTTCAAGGGATTTTAAACCGCTTTCCTTTGCCTGCTCTTTTGTAATCGGGTGCGGTGTCCTTATTCCTGCAACAACATCTTCACCCTGTGCATTTATAAGGTATTCACCGAAAAACCTCTTTTCCCCTGTAGCAGGGTCTCTTGTAAACGCAACCCCTGTTGCGGAATCTTCCCCTAAATTACCGAACACCATTGATTGAACATTTACAGCGGTTCCCCAATCGTCAGGAATGCCGTTTATTCTTCTGTAAACCTTTGCCCTTTCATTGTCCCATGATTCAAATACGGCATTTATTGCAAGCCATAACTGTTCTTCAGGGTTTTGAGGGAAATCCTTTCCTGTCTGCTCTTTGTATATAGCCTTAAACCTTTCAACCAACTGTTTCAAGTCTTCAGCGTCTAAATCGGTGTCGTTTTCAACACCCTTTTCTCTTTTCATTTTTTCAAGTTCATGTTCAAAATGTGAAGAGTCTATCTTCATAACAACATTGCCGAACATTTGAATAAACCTTCTGTATGAATCGTAGGCAAACCTTTCATTTCCCGAAACCTTTGCAAGGCCTTTAACAGCCTCATCGTTTAAGCCAAGGTTTAAGATGGTATCCATCATACCCGGCATTGAAACCCTTGCACCGGAGCGAACAGAGACAAGAAGCGGGTTTTCAGGGTCACCGAATTTTTTCCCTGTTTCCTCTTCAAGCCTTTTCAAGTTTTCCCTTACCTGCTCCTCAAGCCCTTCAGGGTATTTCCCGCCGTTTTTATAGTAATAAACGCATGCTTCCGTTGTTATGGTAAAACCGGGAGGCACGGGAATTCCTATATTGCACATCTCGGCAAGGTTTGCACCCTTTCCGCCTAATAAATCTTTCATCTTTGCGTTGCCGTCCGCTCCGCCTTTTGTAAAATAATAAACAAACTTTGTCATAAAACCTCCTTTAAGCCGGTTAGATATTTATTCAAGATTATTATTAACTGTGATTTCATAGAGTCTTTTAAAGGCAAAGTAAAGATTATTCTCTTTTCAGAGTTCTTTATCTTCACTAAAAACTTCGAGTTTTTTTCAACTGTTGATTCAATTTTTTCAATCTGGTGAAATGGGATATAAAAAGAGTCCCTCTTGCCAAGAAAAGATATGCCCCCCGTCGTTAGAATAAACGAGCAGGGAAAGTTTTTAATTTGCTTCGTTCCACCGTCTATATACTTGAAATTTGGGGAAAAACCTCGCAAGGTAAGTTTCGGCTTTATCAACATAAGCGGCTCTTCATTGGAAAACATGTGAATTACCCCTGAAACATCAAGGTAATTGGAAAAATTTGTCCTTATGCTGTTTTTGAATTGCTTTAACATATCCTTTGAGCCGCCGCTGTCTCCGAAAATAAAACCGCAACCTTCGCAAGATTTCCTGCCCACAGGGTTGTGAAAGCCGCATTGGGGGCACATTTTCAACAAAAGGTTTCCGCAGAATGAACAAAACATCTGGCCTTCAAGGTTTAGCATCCCGCAACTGTCGCATTTGTACATCTTCTGGTTTTCATCTTTATTTACAAGGGAATTACAGTTCGGGCAATAAACCAAATCTTTGTCTATAAAGGAATTGCAGAATGGACATTTTACCTTTTCTTCTTCAAGTTTATCTACTGTTTCGTCTTCAAGGTATTTAAAATAGTGATAACTTTCCCCCCCTTTGTTCATATCCCCCGCAGCCTGGGATATTTCCGCAAAGTCTATCTTTTTTGAATACATTGAATGTCCTATTACAAGCGCCAAATCGGCAATTGAGAGTATTACCCTGGGAGTGCCTTCAGAAAAATTGTAAATTCCCTTGTATGCTGTTTCGGAGAATATTTTCTCAGGCTCGCCGCCTGCCATTTTAATTCTATGCTGAATAAGCCTTTTAGTATCAGAATAATCAAGGTTTCTCAAAAAAAACCTTACAGGAAGCCTTTGCCAGAATTCAGGCATATTCCTTATAGCAGGCTCAAGAGGCTTTTGCCCCGAAAGTATAAAACTTAACAGAAATTCCCCTTCGTGAACAAGGTTCATTAAAATTCTCAACTCCTGAAGCATTTCGGGATTGTTTGCAAGCATCTGCCCTTCGTCAATAATAACCACATTTTTGTATCCGTTATCTTTCAGTTCTTTCAGTTTTTGTTTCATTGAATTTAAAATACTTATCTTGTTTGTAACATCTACTCCCTCAACACCGAATTGCCTCGCTATTTCAGCAAGCATTTCGTTAACGGAAAGCGTAGGGTGGTCTAAAAACGCTATTTTTACATCAGTGCCAACATCCTCTTTTATGGTTTCCATAAACTTTTTCAAAAGGGTGGTTTTCCCGTCTCCCGCGTTTTCCGAGATTAGAAGCGCTCCCCCCTTGCCTGAAACAACGGTAAACTTAAGGCGTAAGAGGCATTCCTGGTGCTGCTTGCTCATATACATCATGTCAGGGTCAGGGGCAAGTGCAAAAGGGTTTTTCTTTAACCCCCAATACCTGAGATATGCCGGAATTTTTTTCTCTTTATTCTCTATGTTTTTTTCCATAGTTCACCTGTAAATCTATTATACCAGCAACAATGTTTTTTAAAAGGGTTTTATATTGTTAGAACGGCATGGATAAAAGGAAATAAAAATAAAATTAATCTTTCCCTTTTTTTAATTTATGGTAGTAGTACCTGAAAGAGCGAAAACTCATATTTAAAAGCCTGGCGGCTTCTTT
>WFPG01000265.1 GCA_015487755.1 Acidobacteriota bacterium | reverse complement strand
TCCGTTTCCGGTAAACCATACCGCCACACGCCAGAGAGACTCAGCCCCCTTATACCTTACCTTGTGGTAGTAAAACCCGTTTTTAAAGTAATCGTAAGGAAAAAGTTTTTTTAAAATCAACTCTTTGTAAATATCTTTCAAATCCTCATACCTGATATAAAAGGATTTAGCCCTGATTCTTCGCTTATACCTTATCCTTGCCTTTGAAGAGTCGGCAAAGCGCTTTCTCACGGTAGCCTTGCTTACAGAAGACTTTGTCCTGACAACAAGCAGTATGCCGTCGGTTTTTGTAAGGGAAGCATACAGCGAAAAGTTGTTTTCATTTTTTAAAAAAACAGTGGTGGAAGAAAAAAGTAAAAAAGAATTTAAGAGAAATAAAAGGATTACAAATCTTTTGCCCATTTTTTCACATCTTGAACAAAACTTTCCCATTTTTTCTCGTCAACCCTGATCTTGAAAAAGTCTTTAAACAAAGATTCTAAAATTATGTAAATTGTTTCAATGTAAAACATTCTTTGCTCTAACTTTATATCAGGCTCTTTAATGGCGACTGCGGGAATTTTCAAAGACTTTAAATCAAGGGTTTTTGAGTCAAGGACAAAAAAGAAAGAATCCTCTCCCGATTGAACCTTTAATTTCATTAAGGAAGGCATTTTTCCGTTTAAAATAGCCCTTTTTGCTTCCTGCGAGATTGACGGCACTCCCTTTTTCAAATCTGTCTCCCAGACATCCCCTTCTCCCTCAAGGGTGAGCCTATCTAACACATTTAAATAGATTATTTCGCCGTTTACCTCTATCTCTCCACCGTTGATTTCAGAAGTGTAAAGAATGTAAAGCAGAAACTCCCTTATTATAAACTCTTCAATCCTTAATTCATTCGTCATAGATTACAGTCTCCGTTAATGAGGAAAGTTTTCCAACTCCCTCTTTCCCTGTTGAAATATAGGAAAACACAGTGGGGTCTACATAAACAGGCAAAATTGAAAAAGTTTTCTCAAACAGTGATAAAAACAGTGCCCCTAATTTCTTTGAGGTTGAGTTTAAAAGCAAGGTTTTTTTATTTAAATCAATTACAGCCTCAATTATTTTCGGGTTTGGTAGGGTTTTTTTAAGCAACTCCTGTTTAATTTGGTCTTTTAACTGCTTCAATTGTTTATTATTCTGGATAGAAAGGCCTTCTTTTTCAATAACCTCATTTAATTTGCAATCAAGCAGTACTTTGGAAACCTTTTTTGTATCATGCCTTAATGCAAGCAAAACATAGTTTCCGAAGTATACTTCATTTACTTCAATTTCGTTTTTGTAAACCTTTACAGGGCTTACCCAGCCTATTGACTCTTCCCTTGCCTCGTACTCTATATCTTTAAAGACAAAGTTATTCAGGTTTGCAATTACCCTGTCTTTATCCTTAAAATACTCTATTTCTTCAATAAAAAACCTTTTCAGGCTTAAATTTCCGCTAAAAAAACCCATGAAAAGATTTTATCATACAATCCCTAAAATTTGTTTAACTTTATGGGTGTAAATCCCTTTTGATTGATAAATTGTCAAATAACTTTCTTTGCAATCGTCACATTGTTTGGATATGGAAACCAAAAACAGATTAGGGTTTTTATCCTCAAAAGGCTTTATAAAAACAACCTTTTCTACATAAAGCCCGAAATGGGAAATTGCTTTTTTGTAATTGTCAAAATTTTTCATTGACTCTATGAGAATAAGCCCGGTTTTTTGAGGGGTGTTTTCCTTGTACCAATTTAAAAGGGAAGGCAAAGACAAAAGATAGGTATGCCTTGCGTAAGCCTTTTCAATGTTAGGGGACACTTTTCCTTTTAAAAAATCGGTAAAAGGCGGGTTTGAAAATACTATATCAGGCTCTATTGAAGGCAGTATATACCTTGCGTCCTCACACCTTATTGTAAACTCGCTTTTCAAAGGCTTGTTTATCTCAATGTTTCTCTCAAGGAGTTTGCAAACACCTTGCTGTACCTCAACAAGTTCAAAATGCTTTTTATCCACAGTCATTCTGTCTATTAAAAGGGAAACAATACCGCTCCCCGCACCTATTTCTATTCCGTATCTAAAATTAAAGTTTGAAACAAACCATGCAAGCAAAAAAGAATCTATTGAAAACCTGTATCCATTTTTTTTCTGGAAAATTTTAAGGTTATACCCTTTTAGTTCCGTTAATTCAAGGCACATTTATTCTTTTTTTTCTTCTTCAGGCATTGTCCATGAAGCGTAATCGCAATCGGGATACCTTGAACAGCCGTAAAAAACCTTTCCCCTTCTGGTTTTTCTCTGGACAATCTTGCCTATTCCACACTTTGGGCATACAATATCAAACTCTTTCGGCTTTTCCTTTTCTATATATTTGCATTCAGGATAGCCTGAACAGGCTATAAACTTGCCGTACTTTCCTTTTCTTTCAACAAGGGGCTTGCCGCATTTAGGGCATTCTTTATCAAGGGTTTTTGCCCCGTTTCCGTTGCCGTTTAAAGATTCCCTGTAATCGCATTCAGGGTAGTTTGAGCAGGTGTAAAATTTTCCGTATTTTCCCGATTTTAAAACAAGTTCTGCTCCACATTTTGGGCAATGCTTTTTATCACCGTTTGCATCTTCCCCGTCTGCGCTTTCAACAACCTCTCTTGTATTTTTACATTCAGGGTAATTTGAGCAGGCTATAAAAACCCCGAATTTACCTACCTTTTTAACCATTTCAGCACCGCATTTCTCACACTTCTCCCCGATAGGCACCCCTGCCCTTTTAACATTTACCATCTCTTCTTCAGCCCTCTTTAAAAACCTTTCAAATTCAGTGTAGAATTTTTTCAACACTTCAAGGTAGTTGAGTTTCCCCTCTTCAATGCCGTCAAGTTCTTTTTCAAGGTTGGCTGTGTAATTTATCTCAAATATTTTTGGAAATGAGGAAACAAGCAGTTTGTTTACCAACTCACCTAAAGCGGTGGGATAAAACTTCTTTTCCTTCATTAAAACATAAGCCCTGTTTTGTATAACAGAAATTATGGTCGCATAGGTTGAAGGCCTGCCTATCCCGTTTGATTCCAACTCTTTAACAAGGGTTGCTTCGGTAAACCTCGGAGGCGGTGTTGTAAAATTCTGCTTTGTTTCAATTGTGTTAAGGTTTAACTCTTCCCCCTCTTCAATTTCAGGCAAAAGTTTATCCTTGCCCACACCCGGGTTATAAACCTTTAAAAACCCCTCTTTTTTAAGAATAGTGCCGCTTGCTTCCAGAGTGTATTTCCCGTTTTTGATTTTTACTTCAGTTTCTTCAAAAATTGCAGGCTTCATCTGGCTTGCTACAAACCTTTTCCATATAAGGGTGTAAAGGGAAAGTTCGTCCTTTGATAGGTATTTTGCAACAGATTCCGGAGTTCTTAAAACAGAGGTAGGCCTTATAGCCTCGTGGGCATCCTGAGCATTGTTTTTAGTGGAAAAAACATTCGGTTTTGAAGGCAATTCATCTTTTCCGAATTTTTCGGATATAAAACTCCTTGCACTTTCAATAGCCTCTTTTGAAATTCTGGTTGAATCCGTTCTCATATAGGTAATCAAACCGACAGGGCCGTCCCCTATATCAATTCCTTCATACAATCTCTGGGCTATTCTCATGGTTTTCTTTACGGGAAAATCAAGCACCCTTGCCGCTTCCTGCTGTAATTTACTTGTTATAAAAGGCGGTAAAGGGTTTCTTCTTTTTTGTTTCCTTTTAATTGATTCAACAACAAAGTTTCCTTCTTCAAGTTCTTTTTTTACCTGCTCGGCCAGTTGTTTATTGTCTATGGTAATATCTGCTTTCTTATTCCCAATTCTAACCTTTTTGCCTTCAATCTCAATTAACCTTGAATTAAAAGGAGTGTTGTTTTTTACAAACTCTGCAGTTATTGTCCAGTACTCTTCTTTTTGAAACTTCCTTATCTGCTCTTCCCTTTCGCATATAATCCTTAAAGCAACGGTTTGAACCCTTCCGGCGGATAACCCCCTCTTTACCTTTTCCCAGAGCAAAGGGGATACTCTGTAACCTACTATTCTGTCAACAATCCTTCTTGTCTGCTGTGCGTTAAATTTGTTTAAGTCAACATCACCGGGCGATTCCAGTGCTTTTGTGATTCCTGTCGGGGTAATCTCGTTAAATAAAACCCTGTAAATCTTTTTATTTTTGGAATTTAGAAGGTTTTTCAAATGATAACAAATAGCCTCACCCTCTCTGTCAGGGTCTGCGGCAAGGTATATCTCCGAATAATTCTTTGCTTTTTTCTTTAAATTGCTTACCACCTTTTTCTTTTCGTCAATAACAACATACTTGGGCTTAAACCCGTTTTCTATGTCAATGCCGAATTCTTTTTTAGGCAAATCTACAATATGCCCCATTGTGGCTTCAACATGGTACTCGCCCTTTAAATACTTTTCAATAGTCCTTGATTTTGCAGGAGACTCAACAATTATCAGTTTATCAGCCATTAAACCCTCTTAAAATATTGGTTAAACCCGTTTTTCATAACCTTGCCCTCAATCTCAAGAAAGGAAAGTTTTGTAATCAAATCTTTGTAATCCATTCCGCTTGCTTCCATTAACTCTTCTATTGATTTCGGCCTGTCGGAGAGAAATTTCTCCACAAAACTATCGCTCAACTTCAAAAATTTATCAGATTTTTTAGAAATTGCAACAAAAGAAAATTCTTCGACTATATCTTCACCGCAGGTTATAAGTTTTGCTTCCCCTCTTTTTATGCTTGAATTTGTTGCAATTGAGGCTTTGTCAAATATCCTTCCCGGGACTGCAAAAATTTCTCTTCCCTGATTTAATCCATAGTTTAAAGTTATCATTGAGCCTGATTTTTCCCTTACCTCCACAACCACAACACCCATAGATATCCCTGAAATTACCCTGTTTCTCACAGGAAACCTGAAAGGCTCAGGCTTTGTTCCGGGAATAAATTCGGAGATAATACAACCTTTTTTTTCAATTTCCCTGTAGAGTTTTAAATTATTACGGGGATAAACGACATCAACCCCGCACCCAAAAACAGCAACGGTAGGCATTCCGTAATTTAAAGCGCTTTTGTGTGCAATTGTGTCTATACCGTTAGCAAACCCGCTTGCAATGCCTACTCTATATTTTGATAAGTCTGAAATAAGTTTTTCAGTTGCACTTATACCGTAAGGTGTTGCCCTTCTTGTTCCCACAAATGCAAGGAAATTTTCCTTTAAAATCTCAACATTTCCCTTTACAAAAAGGCAAACAGGCGGGTCTTGTATCTCTCTTAACCTTTCGGGATAGAATTCATCTTTTACGGTTATTATTTGAATGCTTTTTTTATTGCATAAATCAATAATTTTCTTAACAGAATCTAACGGAAGGTGAATTTCGTTTTTTTGGGAAAGAAATGCAATTATTTTTTTTATGTCATAGTTAAACTT
>WFPG01000264.1 GCA_015487755.1 Acidobacteriota bacterium | reverse complement strand
TTTCAAAAAGAAAAAGTTAAGTTTAGCATAGAAACGAGGGCAAAAATTTGGAAAAAAAGCGTTAAAGACTTTAAAACAAGCCCCATAGCCGGAATAGGCTTCGGAAATTACTTTATTAAAGTGGAAAAATGGAACAAAAAGGGGTTTGACAACCTTTACCATGCACATAGTAATTTTTTTGAAATTCTGGCAACAACCGGGATAATAGGGGTTATTATATTTTCCCTATTTCACCTTGCAATCTTTAGAGACTTTTTATTATCCCTTAAAAAAGAAGATACCCTTTTTTACTTTACATTGTTTTCTATTTTTCTTCTCTATCACATAGAAGGCTTAACAGAATGCACATTTAAAGACACAGAGTTAAACCTGCAACTGTTCTTTTTCCTTTCCATTTTCTATTCTTCCCTTTGCCCTTTGATAAAAGACAAAAACGAAACCGGCAAAGATAAACAACCATCTTAAATGAATTATAGAAAAAGAAGTCATGTGATAAAGTTCCACAAAGAGAAAAGCAAGAATAAAAGGGGTATATTCCCCTTCAAGTTTAAACTTTTTAATTAAGAAAAGGGCATTGTAGGTAATAAACCCCAAAAACATTGAAATGCTTAAAAAGCCCAACAACCCGCACTCAACAAAAAATTCAAGAAAAATATTGTGGGGATACTTTAAATAATGATACTTGGCAAACCCGCCGAGCCCTATACCCGTGAACCAGTATTTTGAAATAAGTTTTAACGCTATTTTATAAAGCACCATTCTTATCGAAATTGAAAGCCCTTTATGCCTGCCGAACAAGAGGAAAAACCTTCTAAAAGAATCCGGAGACACGGTAAAAACCACAAGCACACTCACCGCTACTGTCACCGCAAGAACAATAAAGTATATCTTCTTATCTTTTAAAATAAACCAACTGTAAATCAATATAACAAAAAGAGAAAAAAGTATGGCACCCCTTGAATTAGCCTTGAAGAGCATAAGAAGGGAAAACAGGGTTAACATAAGGAAAAAAAACTTTTTTAACACCCCTTTTTCGTTTAAAAACAGGTAAATGTTGAAAATAAGGGAAATACCAGCCATTTTAGCCACCGGCAGGTAATGAGCGCCCGCTTCTTTCATAGCCCTATAATCCTCATAATAAAGAAAAATAGCAAGGGAAAAAATCGCTCCGAAAATAGCAAAAAAGTATATAAGCTTTCTTAAATCCCTGTCTTCAAACATTCTCGGGATATAGAAGAACGGCAAAACAACTATAAAGAACCTTAAAAACTTTTCAAGGCCGTAAGTGTATGATTTTGCCGAAGTATTTATAAAAGCTACAATTACCGATATAGCCATAAAAAGGACAACTGCGTCAAACAGGTAAATTGACGGAAACTTTCTTTTGTTAAACAGTATGTGCAAAAGCAATCCTAAAACAAGAAGGGCAAAAAAGAGCAAAGTCATATCTATCGCTTGAGGCAGAACATTTAAGTAAGTGCCTTTAATAGCCGCCGCATAAGTAACAAAAACAAGGAATATCTCTATATTGACAATAGCGTAAATGCCGGACACTATTAACCCGATTAAAGCAAAATCCGCTATAATGCCTTTTTTACCCGTTAAAAAAAGGATAAAGAAACAAAAAGAAAGCAATAAAGCCGCTATCTCGTCAAAACCCTTTGATTTCAAGGCCTGTAATTTCAACCTCTCCTCCGCTTAAATAAAAGTTTACGCCCGGTGCTAAACATTTCACCTCTTTCACCTCAACATATGGGGTGTAAACCCTGAAATAGGGGGATTTTGCAAGTGCAAAATAAATATTCCCCTTTTTCACCCATCTTAATCCCAAATCGCTAAAACCGTTATCACTTTTTTTGTGCAAAAACGGGAAAATTTTTCTATTGTCTGAAACAAAATCAGCCTTAAATTTTAATTTAATCCACACTTTCCCGTTTATTTCAATATAACACGAGTTTTTCCGCCAGACTTTATCCTTCGCAAATGCGAAGGCAAAGCCTTTATTTGAAGCAAAAACCTTTATCCCTTTATCATTAAACACATAGCCGCCTTTACCTTTGGCATCTTTTTTGTGTTTATAAAAAAAGATAGGAATACTTCTGCTCCCATCCCATTTAAAAACCGTTTCCATTTTCTTTTTTAATAAACCCATATTCTTGTATTCTATTTTAAAAAGCGAGCAATGATAATAGGTTTTCAAAGGCTTAACTAAAAAGGGATAGCGAAAGATTTTAACCACGGATGTATCGGAAGCAAAAGGGTCTGGCCTGTAAGGCATTAAAATATGTGTATAACCGTTTTCTTTTAGGTATTCCATAGCGTTATATACATCTTTAATTTTATAAAAAGCATGAAGGTCAACATCCATCAACTCTTTCCCGTTTATGCCCTCATTGTAAAAAAAGAAAGAGGGAAGGTGGTCTATTAAAACCTTTTCGTTTCCTTTAAAGTTTGAACTAATGTAATCCTTCATTTCCTTATACCAGAACTTTTTTTCATAAAACGGGTTGGCAAAGAGAAAGATTAAGCACAGGTTAACAAAAACAAGGTAGTAAAAAAACAGCCTGAAACCCTTTTTTTCAAACAAAGGAGCAAAGCCCAAAACAATAACAGGGAAAATAGTAAAAATATATCTGTAAGTCATAATAAAAATACCGCCTTTTAGGGGTATAAAATGAAAAAACAGATAAATGCCCGCAAAAATAACAGAGAGTTTAACAATTGCATTCTTTTTAAAATATTTTAAAACAGATAGAACATACAAACCAAAGGCAACCAGGAAAGACAGGCCGAATCTCTTAAATTGAAAAATAAAATTAAAGTATCCGTTTAATAGTTTATCTTTAAAACCTATCAAATGCCTTTCGGCAAACTGGTAATCAATAAAGTGTTCCCCTATCTTTCCGTAAAAGCCTAAAATGTATCCCCTTGTATCCAATGCGTGAAACTTTAAAATATTTAAAAAGTATTGAAAACCGCCTATAAAAAACATAGAAGAAAAGGCAATAAAGTGTTTTTTAAAATCAATCTTTTTATCTTTAACAACTTCGGCTAAAAAAAGCATGGGAAGAATTAAAAGCCCGATTGAATGGGAAAACAATGCAAACCCCCCCGACAAAATAACAGGCGGGGAATTTAAACTATACCTTGACACATAGTAAAGTGAAAATGCAAAGAAAAGCATTCTCATACTTCCGGTAAAGTTTGACCTTGACAACTCAAAAAAGCCCGGTGTAAAAGCAATAAATAAC
>WFPG01000263.1 GCA_015487755.1 Acidobacteriota bacterium | reverse complement strand
GTTAAAGAGTTTATGGAAGTCTCAAAAACTCCCGAGTTAGATATTGAAAGAATAGAGATTTCTTCTTTTTTAACGGAAATTTGTAAATTTTACAAAAATGCCCTGAAAAAAGATTCTAAAAAAATTAAATTAGAAATTGATGATGGGTTTACCGTTGAGTTGGATTATTTAAAATTTAAAGGGGTTGTTATCAATTTAATTCAAAATGCCTTTGAAGCAGAAGCGGACGAAGTTTTAATCAAAGTTAATAAGGTTGAAAACTTCGGAGTTATTTCAATAATTGACAACGGCAAAGGGATGTCTGAAGAGGAGAAGGAAAGGGCTTTTGATTTGTACTTTACGACAAAATCAGAGGGAAGCGGTTTAGGTTTACCGTATGTTCAGAGAATAGTAGCCCTGCACGGAGGTTTTGTTAAGCTTGAAAGTAAAGAAGGAAAGGGAAGTAAGTTTGAGATATTCTTACCTTTAAAAACAGGGGAGAGGTAAATGGAGTTCAAAATATTGGTTATAGACGACGAAAAGAACCAGAGAACTGTATTAGCTAAATTTCTTGAATCACAGGGGTACAAAGTGTTTTCGGCGGCGTCAGGCGAAGAAGGTTTAGAAATAATAAAAAGCAAAGTATTAGATGCGGTAATTACGGATATGAAAATGAAAGGAATGTCAGGAAAAGAATTGCTTAAAGAAACAAAAAAGATAAACCCGATTCTCCCGGTTATAGTAATTACCGCTTTCGGAAGTGTTGAAGATGCAGTCGAGGTTATGAGGTTAGGTGCCGCAGACTACATTACAAAGCCTGTTAATTTGCAGGAATTATTGATTAAATTGAAGAAGGAACTTGAGCGTGCTGTAATTACGAAAGAAAATGAGCAGTTAAGAAAAGAGATAATAGACAGCAGCATATCCGAAAAGATTATAACAAGAAACGAAAAGATGCTTGAAATACTGAACATTGCTTATCGTGCGGCAAAAACAGACGCTCCTGTTTTAATATTAGGGGAAAGCGGCACGGGAAAAGAATTGTTAGCCAAGACAATTCACGAATTAAGCAAGAGAAAGGACAAACCGTTTATCCCTGTTAATTGTGCGGCATTAAACCCGGGAGTGCTTGAAAGCGAACTTTTCGGGCATGAAAAAGGGGCATTTACAGGGGCTGTAACGGAAAAAAAGGGCAGGTTTGAACTTGCGGAAAAAGGCACATTGTTTTTAGACGAAATTGGAGATATTCCCCTTGAAGTGCAGGTAAAACTTTTAAGGGTATTGCAGGAAAAAGAATTGGAGAGAGTAGGCGGAAGTAAAAGGATACCGGTTAATTTCAGGCTGATTAGCGCTACCAATAAAAACTTGCAACAATTGATAGCGGAAGAAAAATTCAGGGAAGATTTGTTTTATAGGATAAATGTTATAACTCTGGAAATTCCCCCTTTAAGAGAAAGAAAAGAAGATTTGCCACTTCTAATCGATTACTATCTAAACAAATGGAAAAACCAGTATGGGATAAATGTAAAAGGCTTTACAAAAGAGGCATACACCAAATTGCTGTCTTACCACTATCCGGGCAATATAAGGGAACTTGCAAATATAATCCAGAGGGCGGTTGTGCTATCAAGAGACGAATATATAGATTATATTGATATAGGGGAAAAAGAAATCAATAAAAATATTGCTGACGGTATTGATTGTAAATTTGAAGCGGGAACTGTAACTTTAAGTGAGGCAGTGGAAAAAATTGAAAAAGAAATGATAATAGACGCACTTGAAAAATCAGGCGGAATTCAAACAAAGGCGGCGGAACTGCTCGGTATTAGCGAAAGAAACCTTCGCTACAAAATTCAAAAATACGGTATAAAAAAATAAAAAAACTTTTTTAAAAAAACTGTTGACTTTTTTGTTTAAATCTATAAAATCTATCATTGCCGTTTGGGACACGGTAGAGCGACGAACCTTAAAAAATGTTTCAAAAAATTGCTTGACAAAATCGGCAAAAAGGCTTAAATTAATAGTCCCGTTAGGGAAATGAGATAGATAATTATCTTCTTGGGCGCAAGCCTTAAGAAGCTCTGATATAAAGCAAAAAAGGTTGAAAATTTTGCTTGACATGGTTAAGATGACGCGATAGATTATATCGCTGTCTGTTTTGGCTCTTTGACAACTGGATAGAGGGAAGGATGGAAAAGTTTTGCGGCCTATTTAATTAAATAGGTTTTTTAAGATGGATAACGCACAGGAAAGAACTGCTTGTTAAAGATATTTAACATGAGGGTTT
>WFPG01000262.1 GCA_015487755.1 Acidobacteriota bacterium | reverse complement strand
CTCCTTGTTAGAGATTTCTTACGGCCTATTTTATCAAAAGTGAGGCGCAGACCTCGTAAATGAAAAATTGAGGCATAGACCTCGGAGATTAGGCCGCGGGGGGCTTGACTTTGTTTATAGCAACATCATTTCTAATTCATCATCTCCAATCAAAAGGAAACCTTCCTCAATCTCTATCTTTCATTCAAAATTTCTAATTTACCATTCACTCTTTACTTTTTCACCGCTCACCTATTTATTTTTTCAACGCAATGTAGTTGCCTGCTAAAACGACGGCAATTCCGATTATTGAATGAGGCTGTAAGGAAAGGTTTTCAAATAAGGCTGACAACACAATTGCCACTATGGGAATTAAAAGGGTTATGTAAACCGCTTTTTGAGGGCCTATTTTTCCTAAAAGTTTAAGGTAGCTTCCGAATGCAATGACGGAGCCGAAAACCGAAAGGTAAAGTAATGAAGTTAGATAACTGAAAGATAAATCTATTTGAGGCATTATGCCGCTAATAAGGGCAATAAAAAGCATTGTTAAGGCACCGTAAAGCATACCGAATGTGTTTGACTGGATTATAGGCATTCCTTCTTTTTGTATCTTTGCCGAGACAATGTTTCCTAATGAGGCGCAGTAAGCCCCTAAAAAGGTAAAAATTATTCCCTTGCCTGTTTTTGAAGACAGGGTAAAGTTAACCAAGTCGTTTTTAAATAAAATTCCAAGCCCTATAAGCCCTATTATGCCCCCTAAAATAACTTTAAAGTTTATCTTCTGTTTTAAAAATACCCTTGCGTTTAAAGAGTTAAATATAACCATTGTTGAAAAGCATAATGCCACAAGCCCGCTTGTAAGGTTTTTTTCGGCAGTGTATGTGAAAAAGTAGTTAAAACCGAAAAGGGTAATACCTAATAAAAAAAGGTCTTTATGGGTTTTTAGCGGGAATTTCAAGGGAAGTTTTTTTATAATTGAGTAAAACAGCAGTATCCCGCTTGCCAAAAGAAACCTGTAAATTATTGAGTAAAGAGGGTTTACCGTTAATTGAAATGTAATAGCAAGCCATGTTGAGCCCCAGATTATGGTGGGAATTAAGAATAGGAAAAAATTGCTCATGTTAAACAAGGTTAAAAGCGATTAGAAGTGTGAACAGCCATATTAAGCCTGTTAAAACAAGGCTAAAGAATACCCCTGCGCTTGCCGTGTCTTTTGCGTACTTTGCAAGAGGGTGAATTTCTTTGCAGGCTAAATCCACTGTGTTTTCAACTGCAGTGTTGAACATTTCGGCAATAAAGGGGATAAACAGGGAAGCCTGAAGGATAAATTTAAAGTGAATTTTAATAGGCAATAGCCATAGAGTTATTGTCATAATGATAGCAAGAAAAACCTCAATCTGAAATGCCCTTTCCTGTTTTAGTGCAGCCCATACCCCTTGAAGTGCATACTTTGAATTTTTGAAAAAATTGTACTTCGGCCTATTTCTCATTTTTCCCTCTTAAAAAGGCTTAAAAAAGGGGGAGATTTCGCTCCCCCTTCATTAAATTGAATAATGTTATTTAACTATTGTCAACTCTTTTATTAAACGCTGTGCGTTTGAGAATTTGTCAAGTATAAAGAGTATATACCTTGAATCAACAACAACGCTTCTTGTTAAAGCAGGGTTGAAGTAGTAATCGGAAGATATTGATTCAAAGTTTCCGTCAAAGAGTAACCCTATTATCTCTCCGTTCCCGTTTAAAGTCGGGCTTCCTGAGTTCCCGCCTGTGGTGTCGTTGTCTGTAAGAAAGTCAAGGGGTACTCCGCCTAATGTTTTATCATAGTATTTGCCGAAATCCTTTTTCTCGTAAAGTTCAATAAGTTTTTTCGGGTTTGCGAACGGCTCTTTCCCCGTTTCTTTTTCAATAGCGCCCTTCAATGTTGTAAAAGGCTCGTACCATACGGCGTCTCTCGGGGAGTATCCGCATATCTTTCCGTATGTAAACCTTAATGTTGAGTTTGCGTCAGGGTAAAGTTCCTTGCCTGTAAATTTGTTTATAACTTCAATTACCTGAGGCTTAACAACAATTGCTTTGCCGCTTAAACCTTTTAAATTGTCCTGTTTTTCCTTTAACTCGTCTGCAAAATCCCATGCAAAGTGAAGGAGTTTGTCGTTAACCTTTTCAAGTTGTTCCTTTGACATATTGAAGTATTTAAGCCTTGTGTCTTTGTCCGTTAACTTTGTTGTTTTGTAAAAATCGTCAAGTGTTTTATCTATTCTCTTATACAACTCTTCCTTTGTCCCGTTGCCGAAGTACTTCACAAATGTTTTAGGCCTTTCGTTTTCAGGCAAGTCGGCAAACAGTTTCATAAAGTATTTAAGCATCTTTTTGTCTAATTCGGGGATTAAGTCCCTCTGCATTGTTACAAGCCTTCTCTTAATCCTCGGTATATTTCTGTCCATAAACCTCGGGTCTCTTTCAAGGTCTTTCTTTGTCTTTTCTTCAGCCCATCTGCCTATATTTGCCCCTGCGCCGAATGTTGACACAAAGTTTGAATAGCCCATAATTGTTAAGGTTTTTTCAATCTTGTTAATCTGTTCAACTATTTTGTTCATTTCAGGTATTGCGTTTGAATACTTTGCAAGGCCTTTTTGCGTTTTTATCCATTTTGCAATTTCTTTGTCTCTTTTGTAAAACTTATCAACCACTTTGTCTCTCTTAAGCCCTGCCTGAACCCCTTCATAGTACTTTTTTGTGTTGTTCAACGCCTTTACCCAGAAAGCAACCTTAATGTTAAGTTCAGGGTTTTTCTTTCCCTCTTGTTCCATCATGTTGATTATGTCGTTAAATAGTTTAAGTTTAAGTGGAATTGACTGGTTTAAAAACAAATCAATCTGTTTTCCCGTCATATACCTGTCTGTCCTTCCGGGAAAGCCTAAAATAAAGGTGAAGTCTCCCTTTTTGAGAGGCTTGAAGGCAATCTTTAAAAAGTGTTTCGGGTGATAGGGCACATTGTCTTTTGAATATGGTGCGGGATTTCCGTTTTTGTCAACGTAAGCCCTTAAAAATGAGAAGTCTCCGTCGTGTCTTGGCCATTCAAAGTTGTCGATGTCACCGCCGAATGCACCTATTGACTCAGGCGGAGCATATACAAGCCTTATGTCCTGAAGCCTGATTTTTTTGAAAAGCAAATACTGTTTTCCGCCGTAAAAGGCAACTACCGAGGCCCTTATATTCTTTTCCTTGCTTTCGGTTTCCTTTTCAATCTTTTTAATCTCGTTCTCAATAGTTTGATACCTCTCTTTGTCGCTCATTTTGTCATTGAGTTTTGACTTAATCCTGTTTGTTACATCAACAATGTCAAGTATGATTTCAGCGTAATACCCCGGTGCAGGCAGTTCTTTTTCAAATGAGTCTGCGTAGAAGCCTTCTTTAATGTAATTATGCTTTGCGCTTGAATTAAACTGAATTGCTCTGTAGGCAACATGGTGGTTTGTAATTATTAGCCCGTCTTTTGATACAAATGAGCCTGTTCCTCCCCCTAATGAGACAACAGCCTTTGAGATATCCTTTCTAATCTGGTCATAGGTGAGGTTTAACCCCATCTTTTTAAGTTTTTTGTAATTGATGTGGTTCAATTCGTTTAAGGGAAACATCCCTTCGTCAGCATAGGTCAGGTTAACCGCAAGGATAACGGTTAAGATTAACAGAAACTTTTTAAGCATAACTTACTCCTTAATATTTTTGTTCACGGTTAAATTATACGGTGTTGAATATTATTTGTTCTGGATTTTTTTCAATAAAGACAAAATACTTTCAAGATAGCCTGATAACTCTTTGTTTTTGCCTCTGTGTATTACTATTTTCCCTTCAGGGGTTATTTCAAGGTACGGGTTTTTGTTTACCTCTTCAACCAATCTTTCAACATTGATTTTTGTGTTGTTTGATACTGTTAATGTGCATACGGATTTTTTCAACTCTATGCTTTTAATTCCCAATTTCCTTGATTCAATCCTTATTTTATGGGAAGAAATTAAAGGTTCGCATTGTTCGGGTATCTTTCCGAACCTGTCTTCCATCTCCTCTATAATTTTAAGCAATTCGGAATACTCCCTTGCCATTGACAGTTTTCTGTAAAAAGAAAGCCTGACGGACGGCACTTCAATGTAATCTGTAGGGATTATAAACGGGTGTTCAATAACAGTTTCTTCTTCAACAAACTCTTTGTTTTTGAGTTTCTCAACGGTTTTTTCAAGCATCTTTGTGTAAAGTTCAATTCCGACCGAGTTTATGTGCCCGCTCTGTTTGGTGCCTAAAATCTCCCCTGCACCCCTTAGCTCAAGGTCAAGCATTGATATTCTAAACCCGGCGCCGAGGTATGAAAACTCTTCAAGTGCCTCAATCCTCTTCCTTGCCTCTTTTGTTAATGAAAAACTCCCCGGCGTAATGAGATAGCAGAAAGCAGGCTTGTCGCTTCTTCCTATCCTTCCCCTTAACTGGTAAAGCTGGGACAAGCCGAAGTTTTGAGCGTCGTTTATAAACATTGTGTTTGCGTCTTTTACATCCATTCCGTTTTCAATAATTGTTGTTGTAACAAGTATGTCTATCTCTTTTTTAAAGAATTTAAGCATAATCCTTTCAAGTTTGTCTTCTCCCATTTTGCCGTGTGCAAAACTTACCCTTGCGTCAGGCACTAAAGACTTTATTATTGATGTAATCTGCTCAATTGTCTCAATCCTGTTGTGGACAAAGTAAACCTGCCCCTTTCTCTTTAACTCAAACTCAATGGCCTTCTTTATTGTCGTCGGGTCAAACACTATGTGATAGGTGTCAACGGCAAGCCTGTTTTTAGGGGGTGTTTCTATTATGCTTATGTCTTTTAGCCCCATTACAGACATATTCAATGTTCTGGGTATCGGGGTTGCAGTCATTGAAAGCACATTGACGCTTTTTTTCAGGTATTTAAGTTTTTCCTTCTGCAAAACCCCGAACCTCTGCTCTTCGTCAACAATTATTAACCCTAAATTCTTCGGCACTATGTCTTTTGAAAGAATTCTATGTGTCCCTATAAGTATGTCTATTTCCCCCTTTGAGAATTTTTCAATAATCTCTCTCTGCTTTTTTGGGGATACAAACCTTGAAAGCATTTCAATTTCAACGGGAAACAACTCAAACCTTTTTTTAAACCTTTCAAAGTGCTGGAAGGTTAGAACCGTTGTAGGGGATAAAACAAGCACCTGATACCCTGACTCAACAGCCCTGAAGCATGCCCTCATTGCAACTTCCGTTTTTCCGAAACCTACATCACCGCACAAAAGCCTGTCCATAGGATAATCTGCTTCCAGATCTGCGTTTATGTCTTTAATTGCGTTTAACTGGTCTTCAGTTTCTGTGTATTCAAAAGCCTTTTCAAACTCCCTGTACAAACTTGAAGGGGGCGGAAATGACACCCCTTTTGCCATTTTTCTTTCGGCATATAGGGTGAGCAACTCTTTTGCGTAAGACTCAATCTCTTTCTCAACCTTTTTCTTTGTTCTTTCCCACTGCTTTGAAGCAATGTTTGAAAGGGAAACGCTCTCCGCAGTGTAGTCTTTGTACTTTTGAAGAAGGTGTATTTTTGAAACAGGGACAAAAACCTTTGTGTTGTTTGCAAATTCAAGTTCAACCATTTCGTTTAATGTGTTTTCAATGTTAAGCGTCTTTGTCCCGAGATACCTTGATATTCCGTATTCAACATGGACGACATAGTCTCCCTTTTTTATATCCGAGAAGTCTGAAAAGAATGAAGAAAACCTTGTCTTTTTCTTTTCCCTTTTCTTTTCAGGGAAAAGTGAGGGATAACTTAAAAAGACAATGTTGTTTGAAAGTGAAAAGTGATTTTTGTACTTTGATATTGTTAAAATTACGCCATTGTTATCTATGTCTTTTGAGAAGGGGATTGAGTTTTCAAATAAAAATTCCTCACTTTTTTTTAAGTAAAACTCGTTTGGTGAGGAGAGAAACACTTTGCACTTTTCATTTAATTTGCCCTTAATAAAGTTTGCTATTTCGTCAATCTTACCCTTGATTATAGGCGGTTCTGAAGAAATCAAATCCGTGTTTGAGGGGTTGATTTCAATTGCTCTGTCTTCTAAAAACTCCTGCAATTTTTCAATGTTTCTGAATATCCCCTCATACGGCAAGGCAAGGTATCCGCTTTTTGTCTCTTCTTTGTAAAGCCTTTCAATCTCGTTTTTTATGCTTTTAATCCTCTCGTAAAACTCTCTTTTGTTTTCAAACACAAGAAGTGTGTCTTTAAAAAACTCTTCAAACCTGTCTTCCATTATGGTTAATGAAAGATAGAAAAAGTCTTTAAGTTTGTGCTTTTCAAGTTGCTCGTGTTTTTCTTTTAATGAAATCTTTAAATGCTCCGAAGGGAAGAGTTTTTTCAGTTTATCTTTTAAGGCTTTAATGTTTTCTTCACTGTCATGAAGGGCAAATATGGGGTAAATTGTTGCTTTGCTTTCAACCTTAACCGATTTCTGGGAAAACGGGTCAAACATCTTTATTGACTCAATCTCATCAAAGTCTATTTCAATTCTTAAAGGCAGTTCGGAATTATAGGGAAAGAAGTCAATAATATTTCCCCTGAATGCGTATTCCCCCGCTTCCCTCACTATATCCGTTTGAATGTATCCTGTTTTTGATAAAAAAAGTTTGAGTTTTTCAGGGTTTAACTCCTGCGATGTTTTAATCTCAAAGAAGTTTTCAGATAAATCGGGAAGGGGAAGCAAAAAGAAGCAAGGGTTTGCAATTGCTATATTTTCACTCTTCAAAAAAAATCTGAAAAATGCGTCGTAATAATCTGTTTTTGTTTTTATGTGAGGCTCTAAAAGTGTTGATGTTAAGGAGAATTGAGGAAATTCGGGAATGTTTAAATCCCCTTTCAATACCTGTTTTTTTACAGAAGAAGAGGGGATAAATACAACCTTTTTGCCTTTTTCCCGCGATAAAAGTTCAAGGTAAACAGAAAAGAGAGACCCTTTTAAGTCAGGAATCTCTCTTTTATCTAAAAGTTTTTTTTTGCGAATTAAGTTTTCAACAAAACCGACCACTTAAAATTATTTTGACTTGCCTATCGGCATTACCCCTTCCAAGTTGTTGTGCGGTCTCGGGATTACATGTACGGATACAAGTTCGCCTACTCTTCTTGCGGCTGCCGCGCCTGCGTCTGTGGCTGCTTTAACGGCAGCAACATCTCCCCTTACAACAATGGTGCAGTAACCGCCCCCGATTTTCTCGTAGGATACAAGGGTTACATTAGCCGCTTTAACAGCAGCATCAGCCGCTTCAATTAAAGCAACAAGGCCTTTTGTTTCAATCATTCCGATTGCGTCGCCCATAAGGTTATCCTCCTAATTCCTCTATAATACCTTTAATAAGGTTTACTAACTCATCCCTTGAAAATCTGTAGTACTTTACATCCTCGTTTACTCTGCAAAACTTAGGTAGCCCTGTTTCAATGCCCATCTTCTTTCTCAACTCCATTAAGGTATCCACTTCCTCGCAGGGCAGGGTTTTTGGAGTCCCGAGGATATTTGCTACAAGGGTAATTTTAGCATAATGTTCCACCTGTTCCATAAGAAAATAGGCTTTTTCAAGATTTTCGGCAAAAGTAACCGCCCCGTGGTTGGCAAGAAGTATTGCATTGTATTCAAGAAAGTTGTTTAACGCTTCCGGCAATTTGTCTGTTGAGGGTGTGCCGTAAGGTGCAAGGGGTATTGTCCCGAACATTAAAACAGTTTCGGCTGTTAAACTCTGCTCAAGCCCTAATCCAGCACAGGCAAAGCCTGTTGCGACAGGTGGGTGTGCGTGGACAATCCCATTTACATCTTTCCTTGAATTGTATATCTTCAAGTGCATCTTTGTTTCCGAAGAGGGCTTTTTATTTCCCTCTAAAAGGTTGCCGTCTAAATCAATGACAATAATGTCTTCTACCGTAAGAAAGCCTTTGCATAAGCCTGAAGGGGTTATGTAAATTTTATCCCCATCCCTTGCCGAGATATTCCCTTCATACCCCGATATAAGGTTTTTGTTGTAAAGCCTTTTTCCTACCTCTACAATCTGTTCCCTTATGTTCATTGATTATCCTTACTCATACATTCGCTTGAACAGTACAATTTCCCGTTTTTCTTTATTCCCGTGTTTGAGGGAAAGTATGTACCGCACACAGGGCATTTTACCATTTCCCCTTTGTCAATGCTTTTGGGTTTTGTGCTTTGTTCCTGCACCTGCTCGGGGGTAAACAGATCAATAAAAAACTTTTTTATTTTGTAATAGAAAAAATAAAAAATTCCGAACAATAGCGCGAAAAATATTAAAAGTCTAAGCATATTAGTCTCCGTTTAAGTTTTCTAAAAATTCAGGCCCAACCAGAACCTCTCTCACCTTTCCACCCTGATGGGGTTTAGGGCCTACAATTCCGTCTGTTTCCATCATTTCAATATACCTTGCCGCTTTGTTAAAGCCTATTGACATTCTTCTTTGAAGATAGGATATTGATGCCTGTCCTGTTGAAATAACAAGCTTTACAGCCTGAATGTATTCGGGGTTGTTTGAGCTTAATTTAATCTTTGAGTCTCCGTAACTGATTTCAATCTCTTCTTTGCCGTCTTCGTAGTTTTTGATGTTGTCCATGTATTCAGGTTTTCCGTAAGATTTAAGGTATGAAACAAGGTTTTCCACTTCGTTTTCCGAAACAAATGGTGCGTGTAGCCTTATAACCTCACTTGTGCCGGGAGGTTGAAAAAGCATATCCCCTTTTCCTAACAATTGCTCCGCCCCGCTTCTGTCAAGAACAACCCTTGAATCTATCGCCTGTGTTACCTTAAAGCATATCCTTGAAGGCATGTTTGAGGATATTACCCCTGTAACAATATCCCTTGAAGGCCTCTGGGTTGCTAAAATTAGGTGAATACCGACAGCCCTTGCCTTCTGTGCAAGCCTTGCAATTGACTCCTCAACCTTTGCCCTTGCCACAAACATTAAATCAGCCAATTCGTCTATAACCACAACAATGTAAGGAAGGGGCTCAAGTTCTTCCCCCCCTTTCAGTTTTGTCCTTAAATTGTTGTAAGATGAAAGGTTTCTTACCCTTAAATCTTTCAGTATTAAATACCTTCTCTCCATTTCAGATACAGCCCAGGATAAGGCGCTTGCCGCTTCTTTTGAGTCTATAATAACATCGGTTAAAAGGTGTGGTATATTTGAATAAACACCCAATTCAACCATTTTAGGGTCAACCATAATCATTTTAAGCATTTCAGGCGGATTTTTTACAAGCAGAGAGCATATCATTGCGTTTAAGCCCACACTCTTTCCCGAGCCTGTTTGTCCGCCTATGAGAAGGTGGGGCATTGAGTTAAGGTTTGAAAAGAAAGGCTCTCCCGTTACATTTAACCCCAATGCTAAAGTCAAAGGTTCTTTTGAATTCCAGAATTTATTGCTTAAAATTATCTCTTTTAAAACAATGAGTTTTCTCTTTTTATTCGGCACTTCAATTGATATTGTCGGCTTGCCGAAAGTCCTTTCAACCCTTATGGATTTAGCGGCAAGGGCGATGCTTAAATCGTTTGTAAGGTTTTGAATTGTTGAAAACTTTATTCCCGGCTCAAGCTTTATCTCGTAGGTTGTAACTATGGGGCCCGGATGAATGTCTGCAATAGTGCAATTTACCTTAAACTCTTTTAGCCTTTTAATAAGGGTTTGCCCCTTTAACTCAAGTTCTTTTCTGTCAATAAATGACTCTTCGTCAGGGTCTGCAAATATATCTTCCCACGGGGGGTTATACTCTTCTGTGCTTTCAAATTTCATGACAGGCTTTTTCTCTTTCTTTTCCTGTTTTTCAATTTTTACAGGTTTTTGTTTCGGTTTGGCTTTCTTCGGCTTTGCCTGCCTTGTTCTAATCTTTTTTACCTTTACCTTTTTCCTTCTTTTTTCAATTAAGGCTTTAATTGTGGTTATTATGCTATTTACTATCTTTTTCACGGTTAAAAAAACAAGTGAATAAAAAGAGTAAATGTCAAGTTTTATAGCCACAATCATTGAAATGACTATTAAGCCTAAAATTATTATAAGGGTTCCCCAGAAGTTAAATTCCGGAAGAAACATTCCCTGCAACTTGTTTCCTATTACCCCCCCTGCGCTTGTGTACTCTTTTCCAGTGAATTTTGTGTCTATAAAAAGAATATCTGAAAGAAAAAGGGATAAAAGGGTTGAAAATGATATTATTTCAAGGATAAATACCCCTAAAAACGCCCCTATTTTCAAAGGGTTAAGCCCGTTTTTGAAGATAAGGTAAGCGCATGTGAGAAAGAATAAAACAAACAGGTAAGAGGCATAGCCGAACATATTTATAAGTATTGCGCTTAAATTTGCCCCGAATGTGCCTATTAAATTGTCTGAATACAATTTTGACACAGTATCTGATGTAAAGAGGCTGGGGTCTGAAGGGGAGAATGATATAAGGCTTAAAAACACAATGCAGGCTATAAAGATTAAAACAAAAGCAACTATATCATCAATGATTTTTGTCATGTTAAAATTTTCTTCATTCTTCGCCATAACTTCAATATAATGT
>WFPG01000261.1 GCA_015487755.1 Acidobacteriota bacterium | reverse complement strand
TTTTTGTTGTGCCTCTGGGGAAAAATCAGGTTTTCAGGCAGGTTGCTGCCGCATTGCTTTACCCTGAAAGCGGAGATTCTTTGTTAAAGGAGGGTTTTTTCAATCTCTTAATCTTCCCGAGCCAATGGAGCAAAAAGCCGGGTTATTACCCTGTTTATATGATTGACACAATGAAGGGTTTAAAATTAAGGCTGGTGAAGGGGAAATGCTTAAAAAAATAGTGTTCGGGTTTAAAGAAAAAGACAATTTTGTTTTTGAGTCATTTGCAGATTTTCTTTTAGGTTTTGATGTGATTAGCGTTGAAACCTATGAAGACAATAAAGATGTTGTTTTTTTAGCACTTGAAGAGAAGAGTTATTTACAGGTTATTGAGAAAGCAAAGGAATTTCTTTCTTTCCTCGGGGTTAAAGATTTTGATGTTTTAATAGAAGACTTTGAGGAAAAAGACTGGGTTGAGGAGTTTAAGAAGTTTTTTAAACCGTTTGATATGAACAAATACTTCAGGATTATCCCTTTATGGGAAAAAGAAAACAATGAGATTTATGCGAAAGATAAGTTAAACATTATTGTTGAGCCGGGGCAGGCCTTCGGGACAGGGTTGCACGGGACAACTTCGGTTTGTGCGGAATTTTTAAAAAAGTACGCCGACAAAAATAAAGGCTTTTCCCTTCTTGATGTGGGAACAGGCTCTGGCATACTTTCGGTAATAGGAAAAAAGTTAGGGGCAAAGAAGATAACCGCTTTTGACATTGACCCTAATGCCTCAGGTGTTTTTGTAAACCACTTTGAAATAAATAAGTTAACACTTGAAAATGTAAACTTTTTTATTGGGGAAATAGAAGATTTAAAAGTTGAAAAGTATGATGTTGTCATAGTTAATATAATTGAAAGCATTGTGAGAAGGATTTTGAAAAGTGTAATCCCATTTGTGGGGGATAGATTGATTATTAGCGGAATTTTGGAAAAGGATTCAAAGGGTTTTGAGGAGTTTTTAGAGAAATTAAATTTGAAGCTTATTGAAAAAAGAATTAAAGGTGAATGGGCAGGCTACCTTTTAGAGGTTTAAGTTATGCAGGTAAGAAGGGTTTTTGCAGACAGTATTGTTGATGGAATAATCAGGCTTGACAGGGACGAGAGCCATTATGTCACAAGGGTTTTAAGGCTAAAAGAGGGTGCCGAACTTGAGGTATTGCTTCCGGAGGGGTGTGTTTCGGGAAACCTTGCAAAGATTGAAAGCGGCAATGTCTTTGTTGAGGTTAAATCAAAGCCTGTCGTTAAAAATGAGCCTGAGGTTGAAATAGCTTTATTTCAGGCAATACCCGAAAAGTTCGAAAAACTTGAGTTAATAGTGCAAAAGGCAACGGAGTTGGGGATTTCAAAGATTTTTACATTTCATTCCCGCTATACAAACCCCAAGTACAGGAAGATGAACCTTGATAAAAAGTTTGAGAGGCTTGATAAGATTGTAAAAGAGGCGGTAAGGCAGTGCAAAAGGACATTTCCCCCTGAAGTTTTCAAGCCTTTAAAGTTAAAGGAGACTATTGAAAAAGCAAAGGATTTTGACAATAGGTTTGTTTTCGGGGAAAAGGGAGAAACCATAAAACAAAAGGTTAAAGAGGGCAGTTTTGCCTTTTTTATAGGTGCGGAAGGGGGATTTTCCGATGAAGAGTTTGAATTATTTAAAAAAGAAGGCTTTTACTTTGTAAACCTCGGCGGCAGGATTTTGAGGACTGAAACGGCCGCAATAACGGGGCTTGCAATTATTCAAACACTTTTTGGAGATTTTAAAGATTTAATTTAACATTTGATTTTGTTTTTTCTTTTTAAGGCTTTATAATATTTACAAGATGAAGAGGGTAATTTTATTTGCGATTTTAATAATTTTTTTGGTTATTCCCGTTCAGGCTGAAGGTTTAAGGTGCGGAGTAATAAAGTTTAAAGACACTGTTCAGCCTGTATCTGCAGAGTTTGTAATTTCTTCAATAAAAGAGTTTAATGAAGCAAGGGATGTTGATTTAATTTTAATTGAAATAGACACGCCCGGCGGATTATTAAAGTCAACAAGGGAAATTGTATCGGCAATCTTTGAATCAAAAATTCCCGTTTGTGTTTATGTTTACCCTTCAGGCTCACAGGCTGCAAGTGCGGGGTTTTTTATACTGATGTCCGGCGACATTGCCGCAATGGCTGAAGGCACAAATGCAGGGGCGGCTCACCCTGTTTCGGTTATCCCCGGCATATCTTTCAACGAAAAAGATGGAAAAGGGAAGAAAAACGAGAATGTGATGGCTGAAAAAATTGTTGAAGATACTGCCGCATTCATACGCTCAATTGCTGAAAAAAGAGGGAGAAACATAGAATACTGTGAAAAAGCGGTGAAGGAAAGCAAGTCATATACCGCAAAAGAGTGCTTAAAATACGGCTTGATTGATTACATTGATTCAAACCCTGAAAGCCTTGTTAAAAAAATTGCAAAGGATAAATTGGGGAAAAATGTTGACAGCGTGGTTTTTATAACAAAGAATTACTCTTTAAGGGAAAAGGTTTTAAGCATACTTGCATCCCCTGAAATTGCATATCTTCTTTTTCTTGCAGGTGTAATAGGCATTTTTATTGAAATCAAATCCCCCGGCGCTATCTTCCCCGGCTTATTCGGGGCAATATGCCTTATCCTGTTTTTCTTTTCAACAAAGGTTTTGCCTGTAAGCATTGCCGGGATGCTTTTTATAGTCCTTGGAATTTTATTGATTATAATGGAGTTTAAGGTTGTAAGTTACGGCTTTTTGACGCTTGGAGGTTTGTTTTCTATGGTTGTAGGCTCTTTAATGCTTTTTAAATCTGATTTACCCGGTTTTAACCTTTCTTCAGGCTCTATAATTTTTACCGCTCTATTGTTCGGCATACTCTTTGCGATAATAATTTATTTTGTGGTTAAAGCCCAGAAGGAACAGGTTCAAACGGGGAAGGAAAGTTTTATAGGGAAAAAAGCGGAAGCGGTGATTGATTTTGAAAACGGTAAGGGAAAGGTGTTCTTTAACGGAGAGTACTGGGATGCAGAATGTATTGAAGGGTGCGAAATTAAAAAGGGGGATAAGGTTTTAATTACCGGAGTTGAAGAAATGACTTTGAAAATAAAGGGGGTGTAAAATGAATCCCGTATTGGTAATCGGCCTTTTAATTATTTTTTATTTGTTCAGTTGTATTAAAATTTTAAACGAGTATGAAAGAGGGGTTGTTTTCAGGCTTGGAAGGGTTTTACCCCAGCCTAAAGGCCCGGGCTTGATTTTTATTTTTAAACCCTTTGACAAGATGGTGAGGGTTTCAACAAGGACTGTTGTTCTTGATGTCCCCCCGCAGGATATTATTACTAAAGACAATGTTTCGGTAAAGGTGAATGCGGTTGTTTACTTCAGGGTGTTTGACCCTATTAAGGCTGTTATTGAGGTTGAAAACTTTTTGTTTGCTACTTCCCAGTTAGCACAGACTACTTTGAGAAGTGTTTTAGGCCAGGTTGAACTTGACGAGTTGCTTTCAGATAGAGAAAAACTGAACATGAATCTGCAGTCTATACTTGACAAACACACAGATCCATGGGGAGTTAAGGTTTCAGCAGTTGAGGTTAAGCATGTTGATTTGCCCGACACAATGCAGAGGGCAATGGCAAGGCAGGCAGAGGCTGAAAGGGAAAAGAGGGCGAAGATTATCCATGCAGACGGTGAATTTCAGGCTTCAAGAAAACTTGCAGAGGCTTCTGAAGTAATCTCATCTTCACCTGTAGCGTTGCAGTTGAGGTACCTTCAAACTTTAATGGAAATATCAGCCGAAAAGAATTCAACTATAATCTTTCCATTGCCTATTGATTTCATAAGTTACTTTATAGACAAAGGAAAGGAGAAGAAAGGGTAATTTGAATATTGTCTTTGTAGACCTTGATAAAAAAAGGGGAAAAGAGTTTCAGACTTTTTTTGAGCGCTCGGGGTATAAAACAATTTTTTTAACTTATGAGCAGTTGGCTGAGATTGACAGCGGAAATATACAAAACGGGTGTGTTGTTGTAATTTGCTCGGAAAATATAGAAGATGCCCTGAAATGTTTTGATATTTCCCTTTCTTTTGCTAAAAATGTGGTTTTATTAAGAAAGGAATACACCCACGGTTGGTATAGGGTTTTCCATAAAAAAGGCGTTTACGATTTCCTGAAGTTTATGGACGGAATGGACGAAATAGGTGAAACAATTTTTAATGCTTTCAAAGAAGAAAACCCATTTTATAAAAACAAACTTTTAGAAAGGGAAAAATCTTTGCTAAAACTTGTTAAAGAGGTTTGTTTAACCCTTGAATTTTCTCAATTGCTGAACCTTATAGTTGATACACTTCTTGATTTAAGCCATAGCGAAAATGCCCTTGTAGTAGTTGAAAACCCTGAAATAGGGATTGAAGAGATAAAAAGAGGTGATTTTGTTAACGGGGAATTTATTGACGGAATTTTAAGTGAGGCTGAAAAC
>WFPG01000260.1 GCA_015487755.1 Acidobacteriota bacterium | reverse complement strand
ACATATAATAGAACAAATTTTAAAAGCCGCAAATATGCTTTCAAAAGAAAGAAAGGGCGGTTTAATTGTTATAGAAAGAGGACAGGGGCTTGGACAGTACATAGAAACAGGTATCCAAATAGACGCAAAAATATCTTTCGACCTTATAGTAAATATTTTTGAACCGAAAACAGCATTACACGACGGGGCAATTATAATATCTAAAGGAAGAATTGCCGCAGCTTCCTGCCTTCTTCCTTTATCTTCAAACCCTCACCTCCCACCCCACTTCGGGACAAGGCATAGGGCAGGCATAGGCATTACAGAAGAAACAGACGCAATTGCAATAATAATTTCTGAAGAAACAGGAAAAATATCCTTTGCAAAAAACGGGACAATTATGCATTACAAAGACAAATCTTTTGAAGGAATGAAAAACCATTTAATAGGCCTGCTGGAAATGGAGAAAAAGAAAACATTGAAAAAGAATTTATGGCAAAAAATTAGGGAAGCGGTAAAAAATGAAAAAAGGAATTAAAGTTTTTGAATCAGATTGGTTTTTAAAAATCATATCTTTGCTAATCGCTTTTATAATGTGGGCTTTTATTAGCGGCCAAAAGACACCTAAAATTATAGAAAAGAATTTCACTGCCCCCATTTACTTTGAAAATACTTCTGACGATATGATACTTACAAGAGATGTTTTATACGAAATCACCGTTCAATTAAGGGGACCTGAATCTATCATAAAAAAAATTAAACCTGAAGATGTTTACATTACAATAGACTTAAAAAACAAAAAATTCGGGCTACACTCAATACCCCTTACCGAGGATTTAGTCCATAAACCCAGCGGGGTTTCGGTTATAAACATTATTCCGAACACTATACAATTTAAAATTGAAAAAAAGATAACAAGGCTTGTACCGGTAAAGGCAAACATTGTAGGGGAATTGCCTGATAACCTTGAGGTAAAAAAAGTAATTCTATCTCCGCCTACAGTTAAGGTTGAGGGGCCTGAATCAATTCTTGAAAAAGTCCAGTATTTTGAAACAGAAGTAATTGATATTAGCGATAAAATGCAGTCTTTTGAAACAAGCACCGTGGTAATTTTAAACTCCAACTTTTTAAAACTGCTTTCCGAACCGACAATCAAAGTGAAAGTAATTATAGGAGAAAAAGATAGAATAAGGTTATTTAGAAATATACACATAACTTTAGCCAATGTAGGAAAGCATACAGTATGGCTAAACCCGAAAAAGATAGCGGTGCAGGTTAAGGGAAATAAAAAATTCGTGGAATTGGTTCAAAGAAAAAACATAAAAGTATTTATTGATTGTAAAAATTTGAAACCAAAAGAAAAAGATTATGTTCTAACCCCACAAATAGATTATGTAGGTGAAAATAGCGACCAAATTAAAAACAATGTTAGGTTTAAAACAATACCTTCACTTGTTAATGTAAGGGTATTTAAATGAAGAAAATCTTCGGGACAGACGGAATCAGGGGAGAGGCGGGGAAATTTCCCATAACCCCTGAAGACACTTATAAACTGGGTTATCTCTTTGCAAAGATTTCAAAATACAAGAATATTGCATTAGGATGGGACACAAGAGAATCTTCTTTTTGGATTGCAAATAGTTTAATTTCAGGAATTGAAGATGCAGGAGCAAAAGTTCACCTAATAGGTTGTATCCCCACCCCGGTTTTATCATTTTCAATCAAGGAAAACTTTGACGGCGGGGTAATGATAACGGCGTCTCACAACCCCTTTAAAGATAACGGCTTAAAATTTTTCAACAAAAAAGGCGAAAAGATAAACGATGAAATGGAAGAAAACATCACTGAAGAATTTTACAATACAAACATTAACCCGAACATTGCAAGCCAATTGTCAGAATCTTTACTTTTTAATAAAGAAATGGTAGAAAAATACTTCAATCACCTTGAATCAAAAATAGACATATCAGCTATAAAAAAAACTTACCCTGTGGACTGTGCTAACGGGGCAACATCGCTTTTTGTTAAGTATGCTGAAAACAAATTAAACTTAAAACTTAATCCATACAATACCCAGCCTGACGGGAAAAACATAAATTTAAACTGCGGCGCAGCACAGCCTGAATTTATTAAAAAAGAAAGTTTTGCCTTTGACGGAGACGGCGATAGAATTATGGGCAAAGATTTCAAATGTAATATAGTAAACGGAGACATTATTTTAATGTTTTTAGCCGACTCATTAGGCTTAAAAAAACTGGTGGGAACCGTTATGACAAATATGGCTGTAGAAGCATTCTGTGCCGATAAGGGAATTGAGTTTTACAGAACAAAGGTTGGTGACAGGTTTGTTAAAGAAAAAATGGATATAGAGCAAGCAAAATTAGGGGGGGAAACATCAGGGCATATCATTTTAACAGAGTTAAACGATACGGGAGACGGGTTTGCGGTTTACTTAAAACTTTGCGAATTGTTAAATAAAAACAACTTATCTATTGATGACTTAACAAAAAGATACAAACTTTTTCCTCAGAAGGTAATTAACATTCCTGTAAAAGAAAAAAAGCCTTTCAATGAGATAAAAGGTTTTGAAGAATTGATAAAAAAATGTGAAATTATATTGGGGAATCAAGGAAGGATTTTCCCTAGATATTCAGGCACTGAAAACCTATTAAGAATACTTTTAGAAAGCCCGAATAACAAGGACTTAAACAAAGCCGAAAAAATAATAAAAGAATTCTTTGACAATACGGAGGAATAAGATGACAAAATTAGGAGTAAATATTGACCATGTTGCAACGGTAAGGGAAGCAAGGAAAATAGACATTCCCGACCCTGTTTACGCGGCAGTTATTTCCGAACTTGCCGGTGCAGACGGGATAACCGTCCATTTAAGAGGCGACAGAAGGCACATTAAAGAAAGGGATGTGGAACTACTCTCAAAATTCATTAAAACAAGATTAAATATTGAAATGGCCACAACCACAGAAATGTTTGAAATCGCATGTAAAGTAAAACCTTACAGTGTAACCCTTGTTCCTGAGAAAAAAGAAGAAGTGACAACCGAAGGGGGGCTTGATGTTATTCTTCACCAATCAGTACTGAAAACATTAATCCCCGAATACAAATCCCATAACATAAAGGTTTCAATTTTTGTCGACCCTGACAATGAGCAGATAAAAAGGTGTATTAAATTAAACACGGACATTGTTGAAATAAACACCGGGAAATACGCCGAAGCTGAAGATGAAAGAGAAAGGGAACTTGAACTTGAAAAAATAAGAAATGCGGCAAGGTTTGCGGCAAAAGCAGGTTTAAGGGTTGCGGCAGGGCATGGATTAAACTACCGTAATGTAAAACCGATAGCGCAGATTCCCGAAATAGAAGAGTTAAATATAGGGCATGCAATTATTGCAAGAGCGATATTTGTCGGATTGGAAAAAGCGATTAGAG
>WFPG01000259.1 GCA_015487755.1 Acidobacteriota bacterium | reverse complement strand
CCCTTTTAATTCCTATACTTATTTTTATTTTTTTTATAAAATTAAAGTTGATATTTGCTGAGCAATAAATTAGAATAATGAATGAATAGTCATTCAGTAATAATTTTTAGGAGGGCTTATGAATCCTACTGCCGGCGTTGGTTACTGGATTTTCCTTATTGTGTTTTTCGGAGGATTACTGTTTTTCTTTTATGAAATCAGGCAAAAGTACCTTCTCTTAAAGGTTGCAAAGCCTGAAAACAGGTTTGACAATGTAGGAGAAAGAATTAAAAGAGTGCTTTTGTTTGCTTTCGGCCAGAAGAGAATTTTAAAAGACCCCCAGACAGGCTTGATGCACGCCTTTATTTTCTGGGGCTTTTGCGTACTGGCTTTAAGGACAATTACGGTTTTCGGAAAGGGATTTTACAACAAGTTTCTGGACTCCTTTATCTTTTCTCCTGTAGGACACTTTTACCTTATAATGAAAGACATCTTTGTAATACTTGTTTTAATAATGATAATCTACGCCACAATTAGAAGGGCGTTTATTAAGCCTAAAAGGCTTGACCCTTCATGGGAAGGCTACCTTATTCTCTTCTTTATCTTTGTTTTAATGGTAACCGATATGTTAATGGACGGTGCTGAATACTATCATAACCCTGCGGCGGTTGCCTTTATCGGGCCTTTTATGGCAAAGTTTTTCAACGGTATGGGCGAATCTTCCCTTGCAAATATCTACAATGTTTCATGGTGGATTCACATTGTAACCTTGCTTGTATTTTTGAACGAATTGCCGAGAGGAAAGCACTTCCATGTAATTACCGCAATTCCCAATGTTTACTTCCAGAAACTTGAGCCAAAAGGGAAAATCAAAACAGTTGAGAATTTGGAAGAACTCTTTGATACTGAAGACGAAGACATTCCCGTCGGAATTTCAAAAATTACCGATTTTACCTGGAAGCAGTACATGGACTTGTACACCTGTACAGAATGCGGAAGGTGTCATGAGTTTTGCCCGACATTCTTAACCGAAAAACCTCTTTCTCCGAAAAGGTTAAACGACAAACTCAAACACTTCCTATACGATCATCAAAAAGAACTTATTGCAGGAAAGGGAGACGAACTTGAGCCGGTGGTAGGTGAAACGGTTTCTATTGACGAAATCTGGGACTGCACAACATGCGGCAGGTGTGAAGAGGCATGCCCGGTATTTATTGAAAATATCCCGAGAATAATTGATATGAGAAGAAAGCTTGTTATGGTTGAGGGAGACTTCCCGTCAGAATTGCAAACAGCGTTTCAGGGTATGGAAAGGAACAGCAACCCCTGGAATATAGGTATGAGCAAAAGGTTTGAATGGGCTGAAGGGCTTGATATTCCCACAATGGCAGAATTAGACAACCCCGAAGACATTGATGTTCTCTTCTGGGTAGGCTGTGCAGGCTCTTTTGACGATAGGGCTAAAAAGATTTCAAGGGCATTTGCTCAAATCCTTCAAAAAGCAGGGGTAAAATTTGCTTGCCTCGGTGAAGAAGAGATGTGCTGCGGTGACTTTGCAAGGAGAAGCGGTGAGGAATTCCTCTATCAGACACTTGCCCAGCAGAATGTGGAAACATTGAATGAATACAAGGTTGTAAATATTGTTACAATATGTCCCCACGGATACAATACATTGAAACATGAATACAAAGATTTCGGCGGAGATTACAATGTTTATCACCACACAGAGTACATTGCGAAACTGATTAAAGAAGGAAAGATTAAGCCTTCAAAAGAAATTGCTTCAAAGGTTACCTATCATGATTCATGCTATCTCGGAAGGCACAATGATATTTACGACCAGCCGAGAGACATCCTTAAATCTATCAACGGCGTTAAACTTGCCGAAGCAGGCTTAAACAGGGAAAAAGGCTTGTGCTGCGGAGCAGGCGGCGGAAGAATGTTTATGGAAGAGACAAGGGGAACAAGGATAAACCACAAGAGAATAGAAGACATTATGGAAAATGCAAAACCGGATACCGTTTGCACGGCATGCCCCTTCTGTATGACAATGCTTAGAGACGCAGTAAACGAAAAAGAGATTGAGGGTGTTGAAACAAAGGATATAGCCGAACTTGTCCTTGAATCCCTTGAATAATTTGAATTAAAAAAAACAATAAATTAACCCCTCCCAACTTTGTCGGGAGGGGTTTTTTATTTAAGCCCCCTTTTTCGGGAAAGGGAAAGGGGAAGGGAAAAAGGGGGCTCGGGGATAAGCGGCGAAATCCTTAACTTAAAGATTTATAGAGTTATAAAGGGTTTAAGTTTGGCAAAAGTCTTTTTGCCTATGCCCTTTACAAGCATTAAATCTTCCAATTTCTTAAACTTTCCGTTCTTTTTCCTGAACTCAACAATTGCCTTTGCCTTCTTTTGCCCTATACCTTTAAGTTTTGTCAACTCTTCAACTGTTGCGGTGTTAATGTTAACCTTTTCAGCTTTGTTAACAACCTTTGCCTTGTTGTTAGCCTTATTTGCCTTTGCAAAAGCAGGTGAGTTAAAACCGAATCCCAGTGTTAAAATTACCAGCAAGATTGATAAGTATTTCATGTCAACCTCCTTAAAAAGTATTCACCAAACACTAATTCATTTCCCGTGCCAGATAGCATATATTTTTATTTCATTGATTTAAAGAAAGAAATTTTTTG
>WFPG01000258.1 GCA_015487755.1 Acidobacteriota bacterium | reverse complement strand
TCCTGGGTATATTTCTTTTTATTTTTCTCATAATAGTCTTTAATTTCCGCGTCGCTTACTTTAACCTTATCTCTGAATTTAATCGGGTTAAAGGTTACAAATTTAATCTTCCTCATTAAAGGGGTTTTGTAATTGTCTTTGTGTGCTTCATAGTATTTTTTCATTTCGTCTTCGGAAAAATTCACCTTTACTTTGTTAAGGTATTTTCTGGGGTTAAAAACAGCATAATCAAAAGCGATTGCAAGGTTCTGCTTTTCATAGATTTCCTTTAATTGCTCAACGGAAAGTTGAATAGATTCTTTGTAAAGGTTTTCAAGTTTCTCGATTATAATGTCTTCCTTAACCCCTTTTTCAAAATCGGAAACCCTGTACCCGTAAGCGTTTAAATACCTTTTATACTTGTCAAACCCGATAAAATTGCCGTTTTTATCGGTGAAAACAGGATAACTTAAAATCCTCTTTGCAACCTCTTCTTTTGATGCGCTTATACCCATCTGCTTTGCATGGTAAAGTTCAACCCTTCTGTTGATAATGCTGTCAAAAGCCCTTCTCTGAATTCTGAAAGCCTTCGCCAACTGTGAACTCCATGCCTTGCCGTACATTCTTCTATAGTAATCTTCCAAATCTCTTGCTTTTCTAACATACTCCTGAAACTGTATCTCTTGACCGTCAAACCATGCTATAACCGAAGTAGGGGTTCCTATTTGCCCTTTTGCCCCCCAGTTAACAAACACATAAACAGATAGCGCAATTATCACTGTCCACAGCAATGCCATTGCAAAAAAAGATTTTGTTCCCTCTCTCATTTTCTTTAACATACACAACTCTCCTTTAAGCCTTGTTCTTCAATCTTCAATATGTTAAAGGAAAATAGCCTTTTCTTCAAGCAATAATTTAAAAAACACTTAATTGTAATTTAATTAGAAAAAGTTAAAACTTAATTTAGAAAAGAAAAGGCAAGAAATAAAAAAGCGCCTTTTCAGGCGCTTTAAAAGTTTATTTTTAAAAAGGCTATTTAACCTCGCTTCTAACCTTTTTCGCCGAACCTGTGTTGATAACCCTTACAGGGGTAATTGTGTAAATCGGCCTTCCGGGTATTCTAATTGCATGGTTATTACCGACACCGCTTGTAATTATTCTTCTTCTTGAGATATACCTTCCTCCACCTTCGGAATAGTAATCTATCCTTCTGTAATCGCTTTCCCTTAAACCGACCTTTGCCGCAACCCTTGCATTTCTAATTTCAGGGTCTGTGTTAAGCCTTGCCCTTACCGCCACAGGCTTTTTAACATACCTGAAAACCCTGTCATTAACCTTAGGCAGAGGCCTTATTACATCCCAGCCTCTACCGTAAACAATGCAATCGTCGTAATACCTGTAGCCTGCCCTGTCTAAATAATCAAGCAATGACAATTGCCATGCAAGGTAATCAACAGAAAAACCGTATTCGGCACCAAAGCCTGCAAGGGGGTCGTAGTAAAATTCAGCATGCCAGCCGTGATAGGGATCCCAGGCCCATTTAATAGAGTTGTACCTGTTAACCGAAAACCATAACCAAAGTTGATAATCCGTCATGTAAATTGTTGCAGGGGAAAGTAAACCGTATGCGTGTGTCAATACAGGGTCAAATATATACCAATTATCAAAAAGGACATTGTCTATTTGATAGATAGGCTTTACATAACTTACCCTGTACCAGTGGGTCTTGCCGCTATCGTCGGTGTAAGCAAGCACAGGGGGAAGCCTGTCAACCCTTGAATTCATTAATAATCTTGATTTGGTTAAAGCCCAGTCGTGCTTTCTTCTTTTAACCCAGTTTAAAAACGCCTCGTCTGTCTTTTTATTGAAATGAACCCTTGTAAAAACTTTGTTTCTTTTAACAAAAGAAGGCCTTTCTTTGCCTTTAATTGTGGTTATGTAAACCTTGTCTTTCCCTTCAATATCCCTCATTACAAGGTAAGTTCCCTTTGCGGGAAGAAAAACAGAAGCGGAAGCAAGGGATAGAATCACAGGCTTTTTTGTTTCAATTACAGCCTTTCCTTTTCCGAAGTATAGAGTCGTCTTGTCTCCGCCTATGTCAATTGTTTCAAAGTGAAATTTGGTGTTTTTATCAAACCAATAGGTTGAATTGTTAAAGTCAACAATCTCAAGTTTCCCGTCTTTTGTGTCGTAAGTAGAGCCTAAAAGCACAAGGTAATCAAAACCAACCTTGTATGTTTTCCCGTTAAAGGCAAGTTCCGGGCTTCCTACCGCAAACCTCACCCTCCCTGCCGTAATTTTAGACAAATCCGTCTTTGCAAAAACAGGCGGGAAAGCAAGCATTATTGCAACTATTGTTATCAAAAAACCTTTTAACCTCATAATCACCCCCTCAATCCCTTTTGCCTATAAGAATAGCAAAAAGTGTGCCATTAAATTGTTATTTTTTCTCCAATTCAACAAGCCTTTCAATCAACTCATTGTACCTTTCAACAGCATGGGGGATATCAGAGAGAAAGCCTTCCGTTAATTCAGCAGTGTCAACAATTGAGTTTAACAGTGTTTCTTTTAATTTCTCGTCTTCTGAATTTAATACAAAATCTTTCAAGTTTTTGTAAACGGGATGGGAGGTGTTAAATTCAAGTATCTTTTTGGAAGGCACATAAAACTTGTTCAAAGCGTTCATCATTCTCTCCATCTGGGAAGAGGGTGCATTCTTCTGAGAAACAAGGCAGTAAGGGGATTTTACAAGCCTTGTTGAAACAATTGCATCGTGGATTCTATCTTTTAAAACCTCTTTCACCTTTTCAAGAAACCTTCTATCGCTCTCCTCAATAGACTTGTCCTCTTCCTTTTTATTCTCAAGGCTTACATCCTCCCTTGTAATCAATTTAAACTCAGCATCTTTGAATTTGCCTATATGCTCCAAAACTGTTTCGTCTAAAACCTGAGTTAAAATTAAAACAGGCACACCCTTTTTGTAAAACTGCTCAAGATATGGTGATTTCTCAATTGTTTTTCTGTCCTCACCCACAATGTAAAAGATAGAATCCTTGTAATCTGTCTTTTCAAGGTATTCGGAAAGGGTAATTTTATCTTCTCCGTCTGTGTACTCAAAAAGTAATAACTCCGCTAAATCCTGCTTTTCAGGGTAATCTTTAACAATCCCTTCTTTCAGGTAAACCCCGAACTCGTCAAAAAAGAGGCTATAATTTGCCCTGTCTTTTTTCAGGAGATCCTTTAAGTGCTTGATAAACCTTGAGGTAATTGTCTTTTTTAACTTTAAAACAACAGGGTCGTTCTGGATTGTCTCTCTTGAAATGTTTAACTGAATATCTTCGGAATCAACAACACCCTTTAAAAACCTGAGATAATCGGGAACCAATTCCTCTGTTTTCTCTGCAATTAAAACCCTTCTATTGTAAAGCCTTATTCCCGTATCGTCCTCAAGCCCGAATTTGACAAGTGAAAACGGCGGGATATAGATTATTGATTTTAAGTCAACAGGGGCATCTGAATAGATGTGAAGGTAATTCAAAGGCTTTAACTCTGACTTTGTAAGGTATTTGTAAAACTCCTCGTAATCTTCCTTTTTCAAATCCCTCGGGTTTTCAAGCCATAAGGGCTTTACCTGCTTTAATTTTCTGCCATTTAGATAAATCGGATAGGGAACAAACCTTGAATACCTGTCTATAATAGCCTCAATCCTTGACTCGCTTAAAAACTCCTTTGCGTCTTCCTTTAAGTAAATTTTCACAGATGTTCCCCTCTTGTAATTCCCTTCAAGAATGTCAACTGTAAACCTCTCTTTACCCTCGCTTGCCCACTTAACCGCAGGGGCATCCTTTCTAAAACTCTTTGAAATAACTTCAACCTTTTCCGCAACCATAAAAACAGAGTAAAAACCAACACCGAACTGCCCTATCAACTCCTCTTTAACATTGTCTTTCTTTTCTAAAAGTTCCAGAAACTTCCTCGTTCCGGAGTGCGCTATAGTGCCTAAGTTTTCAATAATCTCATCCTCAGTCATTCCAATTCCGGTATCAACAACCTCAATAGTGTTTTCAGACTGGTTTACTTTTATGTCAATTCTATGCTCTAAATCTTTATCAACAATATCTTCTCCCTGCAACTCCTTAAACTTCAACTTATTCAATGCGTCAACAGAGTTTGAAATCAACTCCCTTAAAAAGATTTCCCTGTGCTTGTAAAGCGAATGAATAACAATTTCAAGCAGCCTTCCCACTTCTGATTTAAACTTTATCCTTCTTGTCATAACCTACACCTCCACAGAAAATTAAAAACGCCTAAAATAATTTAAAAAATTGAAAACATTTTTGCAAGGATTTAAAAAAAGAAAAAATTAAAGGCAAAATTTTTGTTTTTATTCAATAAATTTCAAAATTATTTGTCTTTAAAC
>WFPG01000257.1 GCA_015487755.1 Acidobacteriota bacterium | reverse complement strand
CCCTTTTCTTCCAGTTTTCTCAAAACCCTTTCTGTAAAATGAAAACCTGCCGTAGGTGCGGCAACAGCCCCTGTTTTTTCGGCAAAAACGGTTTGATACCTTATAGGGTCAAAATCGCTTTCAGGTTCTCTTTTAATGTACGGCGGAAGGGGGGTTTTCCCGAATTTAAAGATTTCTTCAAAGGGATTGTCAAAATCAAAAAAGACATGGTGAATGCCTTCCCCAAACTTTTCTTCAACAATAACCCTTTTTCCGTTTTCAAATTCAAGGACAGTGCCTTTCTTTACCCTTTTTGAAGGTTTTACCATGCACTTCCACTTTCTTGCCTCTTTGTCCAACTGTTTTAAAAGAAAAACCTCTATCTTTGCCCCTGTTTCTTTCTTTGTTAAGTAAAGCCTTGCGGGAAATACCTTTGTATTGTTTAAAACAACCATTGTGTTATCGGGGATTAAATCAGGGAATTCGTAGAATATTCTATGCTCAATTGTTTTATTTTCCCTGTTTAATACCATCATTCTGCTTTTATCCCTTTCGTCAAGGGGCTTTTGAGCAATCAACTCCTGCGGTAAATGGTAATCAAATTCATCCGTCCTCAATTTTCAACTCCCTATTCGTTTATTCAAGATAGCCTATCTCTATGTTATTGTAAAAGTGGTCTCCCATTTTCTCATAGTAAAGTGGCAATCCGTGTGAATAAAGCACTCTGTCGTCCACGCTTAAATAACCGTATTTCCCCCCTTCAAGGCTTCCTTCCGAAGCGTAAACCCCTAACAATTCTCCGTCCCACACTATATACCCTCTTTTTAAATTCTCGCTTTTTATAGGCTTGTTGTTTTTGTCAAGGTAAAGCCCTTTCTTTTTGTCAAGGTGCACTCCCTTATAAACAACCTTAAAGTGCTTTAATAGGGAAGGAATGCTTCCTAATTCAACATCTTTAAACCCGGCAAGTTGCGCGGCATAGGTAAAGTATCCGGGAGAGTCTATGGCAATCCTTAAATATGCCGGGTTTTTGTCTCCGAATTTTTTGTAATCAATCCCGCCTGTTACATAGGCAAGGTTAAAGAGCGAGGTTAAATAACCGAAGTAATCCTTTGAAGGGACAAGGGCAACCTTGAAAACCTTATCTGAGATTATATTGTTTGCGTCAACATCTTCTTCCCCTTTTGAGTAAACCTTTTCAATAACATCTGCAATACCCTCTTTTATTTCAGCCCTTATCTTAAACCTCATAGTTCCGTAATTCTGCTTGGGGTAGATTGAAGCAAAGTCCCTGACATCAAGTTTATGTGTCCATTGCAAAGGCCATGTTGTCTGGAATTGATAGGCATACTTTATGTGAGAGTATTCAAACGGCTCGTTTTCATACTTTGCAAGGGTTACAGGCTGAATCTTAAACCAGAAAACCCTGACCTCTTTCCATTTAAAGTTATCCCACTGCTCAATCCTGTCTTCAGGGATAAACTTCCCGTCTATCTTCAACTTTTTTGAAGGGCAGAAGTAGGTAAGTTTATCTTCTCCCCACTTTTTTGCCACAATGCAAGCCTGCAATTCGGGGTTTTCGCTCTCCTCAATTACCATAAAGTCGTTTGTGGCATAATCAAGGCTTTTTGTTTTAACAACCACATAGGCTTTAACAAATTTAGGGGCATGCTTAACCCTTAAAATAGGGTGAATGAATATGTAGTAAATCCACCCGCCTGCAATAAGAAGTATTAAAACAAGCATTAGCCAATACTCTCTCAAAAAATCCAGAATTTTTTTAACCATATATTTTCTCCTTAAATATTTTCAAAACCTTTCCGTTTACTAAAACACATTCCCTTTCAATCTTATTATCGGACTTCAGTATAATTTTTTCAATTAAATCCCTGTTTGAGCCTTTAAACCCGTAAAAAAACGATTTGTCGCTTTCTGAAATTGTTATCTCCTTAACCCCTTTTTCAACCTGTTTTTGAAGGAATTGACGGTAAATTTCACTGAAAACAAGGTGTTTTAGAGACTGGTGGTAGCACCCTGACAATACGCTTTCCTTTTCATTTAAACTGTCAGTAGGCTGCAAGCCTAATTTAATTACCTCAACACCGTTTTTTTTCAAAAGATAAACCCCTTTTGCAAGGGTAGGAAGTATATCTTTGCAATCAGGGGCTTTAAATCCTTCCTTTGCAAGTTCGGTGTCTCTCAAAACAACAAGGGGATGAATCCTTACATAATGGGGCTTTAACTTAATTGTTTCCTCAATGTCTTCTATAAAAACCTCATTAGTCTGTAAAGGCAACCCAATCATAAGATGCAAAGAGGTTTTAAACCCGTATTCTTTTGACAATTTAACAGCGTTTTTAGCAATCTCCCCGCTGTGCCCCCTTTTAACCTGCTTTAAAACATTGTTGTCAAAACTTTGCACCCCGAATTCCACGGTGGTAACATTGTAATTTACAAACATCTCCGCAATCTCTTTATTGAAAAAATCAGGCCTTGTTGAAACCCTTATACCGTCAATCTCCCCTCTGTCTATGTAGGGCTTCACTATTTTTAAATAATCTTCAATCTCTTTTAAACTTCCGAAAGTAAAAGTGCCTCCGAAAAATGCCGCTTCTATAAACGAATTGGGATAATGCTTTTTTATTGTTTTTAAAGATTTTTTAATAAGTTCTACAATATCTCTTTTGCTTTTAATTAAAACATCTCCGTTTGCAACCTTTACATTGCAAAACTTACAGTTAAAAGGGCATTGGTTTTCCGGAAGAAATACGGGAATAATCTTAATCTTCATCAAGCAATTCGTTTAAATCCTTGTCTTCAAGCTTTTTTAAAACCTTTTTGGCACAGTTCTGGTGGGCAATCTTTTTGCTCTTACCCTCTCCCGTCGCCACAACCTTACCCTTTATTTTAACCTCGGCAACAAAAGAGGTGTCGTGTACAGGCCCCCTTGTGGCAATAATGTTGTATTCAGGCAAGGGATAGCCTTCACCCTGTAGTATTTCCTGCAATTTTGACTTGTAATCAAAGATAACCTTTTCAGGTTCCCTTACCAGAAACCCTGTTTTTTCATAAATATCAAGCACCCAGCCCCTAACGGTATCAAGGTTTGAATCAAGGTAAATTGCCCCTACAAGGGCTTCAAAAAGGTTTTCCTTTATCTTAGGGTTGTTTCTTATCTGTTTATCAGCCTCGGCTACAAGAAGAAAATCGGGTATTTCAAGAAAATCGGCAATTGTTGATAAAGTCTCCCAGTGAACCATGTAAGCCTTTGCGTTTGTTAAAATCCCTTCAGGGTGCTCCGGAAAGTTTTTAAAAAGGTATTCGCCTATTATCAAGCCTAAAACACTGTCCCCTAAAAACTCAAGCCTTTCATTGTTGTAATTTAAATTTTTTAAGTATGCATAAGAAGCATGGGTAAAGGCTTCCTTCAAAAGGTTTTTGTCTTTAAAAGTGTATCCTATTTTTTTTTCAACCCTCTTAATGCTAAAATTTGCCATATCCCGCTTTCTCGTAAAATTTGTAGTAATCCTCAATTGTATAGGCAATGTCAAGCATTGTCTTTTCGTCAAACCACCTGGAGATAAACTGCATCCCTATCGGCAACCCTTCTTTTGAAAAATCAACAGGCAATGTCAATGCAGGCACTCCCGCAAGGTTTACAGGTACGGTGAATATGTCTGAAAGGTACATCTCAAGGGGGTTATTTAACTTTTCCCCTAATTTAAAAGCGGTAGTAGGGGTAGCAGGGGTAAAGATAACATCAACCTGATTAAAGGCTTTTTCAAAGTCTTTTGCTATAAGTTTTCTAACTGCAAGAGCCCTTAAATAGTATGCGTCATAGTACCCTGAAGAAAGTGCGAAAGTACCCAACAAAATCCTTCTTTTAACCTCTTCCCCGAACCCTTCGCTTCTTGTTTTTAAATACATATCCTTCACATTGTCAGAGTGAACCCTGTTTCCGTACCTTACACCGTCAAACCTTGCAAGGTTGCTTGAAGCCTCGCTTGTCGCAACAATGTAATAGGCTGCAATTGAGTATTTAATGTGGGGCATATCAAGTTTGACAATTTGTGCCCCGCTTGCCTTTAAATAATCAAGCACTTTATAGTAAACCTCTTTAATATCTTCCTGTTGAATTTGTTCCGCGTACTCTTCTATAACACCTACCTTTAAACCTCTTAAATCCCTTAATTCAGGCTTAAAGTTAATAGGCTTCTCAACGCTTGTTGAGTCGTTTTTGTCAAAACCTGAAATTGCTTCAAGAAGCAAACCAGCCCCGCAAACATCGTATGAGAAGGGGCCTATCTGGTCTAAAGAAGAGCCGAAAGCAACAAGCCCGAACCTTGAAACCCTGCCGTATGTAGGCTTAATTCCCACAACACCGCAAAATGCCGCAGGCTGCCTTATTGAGCCCCCGGTATCAGAGCCTAAAGCAAAGGGAACAATGTCAGCGGCAACAGAAACGGCAGAACCGCCTGAAGAGCCTCCCGGCACCCTTTCTTTGTCGTACGGGTTTCTAACAACACCGAATGCGGAGGTTTCATTTGTAGAGCCGAAGGCAAACTCGTCCATATTCGCCTTGCCTATGATTACAGCCCCGTTTTCTATAAGTTTGTCAACAACGGTTGCATTGTAGGGGGAAACATACCCTTTAAGTATATTTGAGCCGCAGGTTGTCTCAAAACCTTTCACATTTATATTGTCCTTAACGGCAACAGGAAGGCCGAAAAGTTTTAACTCTTCCCCTTTTTTTACCTTTTCCTGTAATTTTTCCGCCGTTTCTAACGCAAATTCTTCGGTTAATGCGATAAAAGCGTTTAAATCGGATTTTTCTTTTGCCTTTTTAATAGATTTTTTTGTTATATCAACTATTGACAATTCACCGTTTTGAATTTTGTATTTTAACTCTCTTACAACACTCATGACAATCTCCTTAAATTACGGGAGGAACTTTAACAAAAATGTCTTCAATCTCAGGAGCCAACTTCAAAACCGTTTCCCTGTCAAATGATTTGTGAGGCCTATCTTCCCTTAACCTTACATTCCCCTCGTGAATGCTTTTAAGGTTGTCCTTAACCTCGCTTATGTCAACTTCGTTTAACTGCTCTACATAATCAAGTATGTCGCCCATCTGCTTTGAGAATTTCTCAATTTCACTTTCTTTAATTTCAATGTGGGCAAGTTTCGCAATGTGGAGAACGGTTTCCCTGTCTATAGCCATAATTCCTCCCAAATTCAATTTCCGAATTATTATACAACAATAGAGTTTTTATTTTGCGAAAAACTACAATTCCAACTCTTTTTCAAGGGCTTTTGCGGCCTCAGTTGCCTTCATTTGAATGAAAACATCGGCATAGGGGGTTACTTTGGAAGGTTGAGGGTTAATCTCTATTACCTGCATTCCTTTATTTTTAGCCTCAATCGGGATTAACCCTGCCGGATAAACCTCTCCCGTTGTGCCTATAACAATAAGCAAATCGCCTTTTTCCAGTAACGCTTCAGTGCCTGTTATAGCCTCGTAGGGAATGCCTTCCCCGAAAAAGATAAAATCAGGCTTTAAAACCCCTTTGCACTTATCGCATAGAGGCGGTATATCCTTAATCCTTTCTTCCGTAAAATCATACCTTGCCCCGCACTTTGTACAGACAAGGTATTTTGAATTTCCGTGATACTCAATAACATTTTTTGAGCCTGCCTCCTGATGAAGGTTGTCAATGTTCTGGGTGATAACCCCTATAAGTTTTCCCTTTTCTTCAAGTTTTGCAAGAAAGGAATGTGCTTCATTGGGGTTTGCCTTGCCGAAGTATTCATAAAAAATGTCTTTTATCAATCTCCAACTCTTTTCAGGGTTTGAGTAAAAGAAGGATAATTCAAGGAATGAAGGGTCAAATTTAGCCCATAGCCCGTTTTCCCCCCTGAATGTAGGTATCCCGCTTTCAACCGATATTCCCGCACCTGTAAAAGCAACAACATTGCTTGAGTTTTTAATCAATTCGGCAGCCTTTTTTACCGAACCCATAATCACTCCTTTATGTCAATAATTGATATTGTCAAATCGTCTTCGTTTTTCAAACTTTGAGGCAAATCGTTTACAAGGTTTAAATCCGAGGTAATCCTTCGCAAACACTCTGAAGCGGGGTAATTCCAGTATCGGTAAACCAGATCCCTTATATCTTCAAGCACTTCTTTAAAATTCCTTTCCCTATATTGTGGGATTGTCAACAACCCGTCGGTAAAGAAAACAAGCCTGTCTCCTTTTTTCAAATCCATAGTTTCTTCTCTGTACTTCTTTTCAAAAGGAATTTTTAATCCAACCGGGAACTGGGATTTAACGGGATAAACAATCTCGTCGTTGTAAATAAAAGGCAAATGCCCTGCATTTATGTAATACATCTTTCTATTTTTTAAATCTATTCTGCAGAAAAACCCGCTTACATAGTTTGATATATTTTTCAAACTTAAAAGGTAGGAATCAAGAAACTCAATAAATTTAACAAACTTCTTGCCCTGCCCCGCTATCTTTTTGGAATGAAAAAGTGTTCTCACAATTGCCATAACCATTGCCGCAGGGGAAAAATGCCCGGATATATCCGCCATTATTGCAACAAGTTTTTTATCTTCAAGTTTGATTACATCAAAGTAATCCCCCCCTATCATACCGTAGGGAAGGTAAAAGTAAGCGTATTCAAGGCAACCGAAATCTTTTGTTTCTTCAGGCAAAAGGCTTTCCTGAATATTCTTCAAATTGGTTTCCATATAATTTATAAGCCTTGTTGCTTCCGCTTCCCTTGTAATATCCTTGAAAAGGACAATCTTATACTTCTCGTAAACATGGATAAAAAGTTCCGCAACAAAGATATTGCCAGTCTCTTTGTTTTCAAGGGTAATTGTGTATGTGTCTATCTCCTTACCCTTTTCAATCCTCTCCTTTACCCTCTCGTCAACCATCTTTTTTTCGGCAATTGAATAGATAAACTCATTTGCGTTTTTCCCGACAATATCCTCTCCCATTAAAGCCCTTGCGAATTTGTTTGCTAAAATGATTTTATCGTCAAGGTCGGTAACAAACAGCGGCATGGGAAGTTGCTCAATTATCTCTTTTAAAAAATCGGCATTAAAATGATTTTCCATAGCGTTTATAGAATTATTCTTTTTTTGTAAAAAATCAAGTTTTTTTTATTTTCTTCCCCTTTTTTGATAACATTATATTGAAGT
>WFPG01000256.1 GCA_015487755.1 Acidobacteriota bacterium | reverse complement strand
TTTCCGTTTTCATCAATAACTCTAATTTTCTGAATATTAGGAAGAAATCTTCTCTTTGTTAAGTTATGTGCATGGGAAACATTGTTTCCGACCATAGGTTTTTTTCCGCATATTTCACAAACTCTTGACATAGCATGCTCCTTGCAGTAATTTTTTAGCCTTAACTTTATACCACAGTTAACAAAAAAATCAAAGGAAAAATTAAGTTCCCTGAGCGTAATCGTTTATGTACTCAATCTGCTCGGGGGTTAATTCGTCAATCTTAAAGCCCATTGTTTCAAGTTTAATCCTTGCAATCTCCTGGTCTTGCTCTTCAGGAAGCAAATAAACATTGTTTTCAAGGTCTTTTCCGATTTCAGTTAGCCTTATCATTGCAAGAAACTGGTTCGCAAAAGACATGTCCATAACCTCTGACGGGTGGCCTTCCGCAGCGGCAAGGTTTACCAACCTTCCCTTTGCAAGGAGGAAAATATTCCTTCCGTCTTTCAATGTATATTTTTCATTGTCAGGCCTGATTTCTTTTTTATCTACGGCAAGGCTTTCAAGGTCAGGAATGTTTATTTCGCAGTCGTAATGCCCTGTATTGCATACAATTGCACCGTCTTTCATTGATTCAAAGTGCCTTTTAACAATTATGTCTTTTACCCCTGTTGCGGTTACAAAGATATCTCCAATTTTTGCCGCCTCGTCCATCGGCATTACCCTGAAACCTTCAAGGGTTGCCTTTAAGGCTGCCGTCGGTTTTACCTCGGTAACTATAACATTTGCTCCCAGGCCTTTAGCCCTCATTGCAACCCCTTTTCCGCAATGGCCGTAACCTGCAACAACAACTGTTTTTCCTGCAATTAAAACATTTGTTGCCCTCAAAATTCCGTCAATTGTTGACTGGCCTGTTCCGTAAACATTGTCAAAGTCCCACTTTGTTTCAGCGTCATTTACAGCAAAAACAGGGTAAAGCAGTTTGCCCGCTTTTGCCATTGCCCTTAACCTGTGAACACCTGTTGTTGTTTCTTCGGTGCCTCCTATTACATTTTCAGCCTTTTCAGGGTGTTTGTTGTGGATTGTAAAAATTAAATCAGCACCGTCGTCAAGGGTAAGGTTAGGGTTAATCTCAAGGGTTTTCTCTATTGCCCAGTAAAACTCTTCAACATTCATTCCGTGCCATGCATAGATTGAAATACCGTTCGCTGCAAGTGCAGCCGCAACATCGTCCTGAGTTGAAAGAGGGTTGCACCCGCTCCATGCAACCTGAGCGCCTGCAGCCCTTAATGTTTCTACCAAAACTGCCGTTTCTTTTGTAACATGAAGGCAACCTGCTATTTTATAGCCTTTTAAGGGCTGGGTTTTGCTGTACTTTTCCCTTAAATGCATTAAAACAGGCATTCTTGATTCAGCCCATTCAATCTTTTTTCTTCCCTGCTCAGCAAGGTTTATGTCTTTTACCTTAAAGTTTTCCATGTTTCCTCCGTTTGAACTAAATTTCAAATGCAGCTTTTTCAAGCGCAACTAATTATTTTATTTCATCATAGGTATTTTGCAACCTTTTTCTTTTGCAACCTTTATTGCTTCGTCGTACCCTGCGTCAACATGCCTGAAAACACCCATTAACGGGTCGTTTGTTAAAACCCTTTCAAGCCTCTTTGCAGCCGCTTCCGTTCCGTCTGCAACAATTACCTGTCCTGCGTGAAGGGAATAGCCTATCCCGACTCCTCCTCCGTGGTGGAATGAAACCCATGTCGCCCCTGAAACCGCGTTAAGCAATGCGTTTAAAATAGGCCAGTCTGCTATTGCATCTGAGCCGTCTTTCATTGCTTCCGTTTCCCTGTAAGGGGATGCGACGCTTCCTGCGTCAAGGTGGTCTCTTCCAATAACGATAGGCGCTTTAACCTTGCCTGATTTAACCAGATCGTTGAACAACAAGCCTGCCTTATCTCTTTCCTGATAACCTAACCAGCAAATCCTTGCAGGCAATGCCTGAAACTTAACCTTTTTCTGCGCCATTTCAATCCACCTTCTCAACTGCCGATTTTCCGGGAATAGTTTAAGCAATTCCCTGTCTGTGGTGTATATGTCTTCTGGGTCTCCGCTTAACGCAACCCACCTGAAAGGCCCTTTTCCTTCGCAAAATAAAGGCCTGATGTAGGCTGGAACAAAGCCGGGGAAGTCAAATGCGTTTTTCAACCCTGCCTTATAAGCCTGTCCCCTTAAATTGTTTCCGTAATCAAATACAACTGCGCCCTTTTTCTGAAACTCAACCATTGCCTCGCAATGTTTATACATTGATTCGTAAGACATCTCAATGTACTTCTTAGGGTCTTTAACCCTTAACTCAAGGGCTTCTTCGTAAGGGATTCCCGCAGGCACATAGCCGTTTAACTCGTCGTGTGCCGAGGTCTGGTCAGTAACCACATCGGGAATTATCCCTCTCTTTAAGAGTTCGGGGAAGACATCGGCAGCGTTTCCTAAAAGCCCCACCGATAAAGGCCTTCCCTCTTCCTTTGCCTTTAAAACCTTTTCAAGTGCTTTGTCCAAATCCGTTTCCATTTCGTCAAGGTATGCTGTTTCCAATCTTCTCTTTATCCTGTGAGGGTCAACCTCAACAACCAATGCTGCTGCTCCGTTGAATGTTGCGGCTAAAGGCTGTGCTCCACCCATTCCGCCTAATCCTGCTGTTAAAACAAACTTGCCTGTTAAGTCGCTGTTAAAGTGCTTCTTTGCCGCTGCCGCAAAAGTTTCATAAGTGCCCTGCAAAATCCCCTGAGTGCCTATGTAAATCCATGAGCCGGCAGTCATCTGGCCGTACATTATCAAGCCCTTTTTCTCCAGTTCGTGGAAGTAATCCCAGTTTGCCCAGTTAGGCACAAGATTAGAATTTGCAATTAAAACCCTCGGTGCGTCTTCATGGGTCTTTGCAATGCCCACCGGCTTTCCGCTTTGAACAAGCAAAGTTTCGTCAGGGTTTAAGTTTTCAAGGCTTCTCAAAATAGCGTCAAAGCATTCCCAGTTTCTTGCAGCCTTCCCCGTCCCCCCGTAAACGATTAACTCATCAGGCTTTTCAGCGTTGTCAGGGTCAAGGTTATGTTGAATCATTCTGTATGCAGCCTCTATTTGCCAGTTTTTGCATGTTAACTTTGTGCCTGTCGGCGGATGAATAACTCTTTTCATAGTATCCCCCTTAATTTAATTTTCCAATCTGTTTTTCAACAATATCCAAAAGTTCTTTTTTTACAATTAAGTTTCTTGCCTTTTCAATATCGTCTGCCATATACCTGTCTTTGTCCCACGGTTTAATAATTTCCCTCACCTTCTCATAAACAGGGATAAGCGCTTTTGCAGGCTTTAAGGGTTTTAAAAACTCCAATCCCTGACAAGCGGCTGTTAACTCTATTGAAAGAATTGTCTCAACATTTGAAACAACCTCAAGAGCCTTCCTTGCTGCAATTGTCCCCATTGAAACATGGTCTTCCTTGTTTGCAGAAGTAGGTATTGAGTCAACGCTTGCAGGGTGGCATAAAACCTTGTTTTCGGAAACCAAAGCGGCTGCCGTTACATGGGCAAGCATAAAGCCTGAATTTAAACCCCCTTCCTTAACTAAAAAAGCGGGAAGTTGAGATAATGCGGGGTTAACAAGCCTTTCAATCCTTCTTTCGCTTATATTACCCAACTCGGCTATGGCAATCTTTAAAAAATCCATTAAAAATGCAACCGATTCACCGTGAAAGTTTCCCCCTGAAATTAACTCATTCTGCTCTTCAAAAACCATAGGGTTGTCTGTTGCGGAGTTCATCTCAATCTCAAGCATTTTGCTCACATACTCAACAGTATCCCTGACAGGCCCGTGAACTTGAGGCATACATCTTAATGAGTATGCGTCCTGCACCCTTCCGCAATTTTTGTGGGATTCCATAATCTCGCTTTCCTGCAATAAATTCCACAAGTTTTCGGCAGATTCCTTTTGCCCTTTGTACAGCCTTTCTTTGTGTATTCTTTCATCAAAAGCGGTTCTTGTTCCCTTTAAAGCCTCAAGGGATAATGCACCTATTAAATCCGCATGCTTTATAAGGTTTTTTGCTTTGTAAAGGGCAAGTGCACCTATTGCAGTCATAACCTGAGTGCCGTTTATCAATGCAAGCCCCTCTTTTGCCTTCAGCCTGATAGGCTTTAAACCCACAATCTCAAGCACCTCTTTTCCGCTTCCCTCAAAATCCTTTATCCTTGCCTTTCCCTCTCCTATTAGCACCAGTGCAAGGTGAGCCAGCGGTGCAAGGTCTCCGCTTGCTCCGACAGAGCCTTTTTCGGGGATTAAGGGATAAACTTCCCTGTTTATCATTTCAATTAAGAGTTCAAGCGCTTTAAGGGATATTCCGCTTCTTCCCTTTGCAAGCACATTTGCCCTTAAAACCATAAGCATTCTCGCTATCTCTTCGGGAAGGTAATTACCCACCCCGGCAGCGTGGGAGCGTATTAAGTTGTACTGCAATTGCTCAACATCCTCTTTGGGGATAACAACATCGGCAAACTGCCCGAAACCTGTTGTCACACCGTAAACAACCCTGTTTTCTTCAACTATTCTGTCAACAACCTGCCTTCCCTTAACAACCTTTTCTTTCGCTTCTTCGCTTAAAACAACCTTTGCATTTTTAAAACCTAAATCTATTAAATCCTTTAAATTTAAATCGTTTCCCGTTAAAAAAACCTCTCTCATAACATCCCCTTTGCAAAGTACATTATTA
>WFPG01000255.1 GCA_015487755.1 Acidobacteriota bacterium | reverse complement strand
GGATTTTGGATTTTGAATGCTTGATTAAAATAAGGAAAAACATCCTTAATCAAGAATCCATCATTCAAAATTTTTATAATTTAAAATCTATAAAACCTATTTCCCCCTTTTTTCTTTTTCTTCTTGCTCTAACACTTTGAAGTCAACCTTGCCTATTCTTGTTAGGGGCAGTTTTTCCCTGAACTCTATCTCTTTGGGGCAACTCCACTTAATCAGGTGCTTTTTTGCAAACTCAATTAACTCTTCTGCCAATTCGTCGGAAGCCTTTGAGTAATCCTCCAATTCAATAAAAGCCTTAACCCTTGTCATCTGATATTGGTCTTCAACCCCTATTACGCAAGCATGCTTTACAAGTGGGTGCTGAGTTAACACATTTTCAACCTCTGATGGGTAAACATTGTATCCTGAAACCTTTAGCATTCTTTTTAGCCTCTGCTTAAAGTAAAAGAAACCGTCTTCGTCCATATATGCAAGGTCTCCCGTATGAAGCCATGTGAAGCCGTCTGAATGCTTTTTCAATGTTTTCTTTGTCTCTTCCTCGTTTTTTATATACCCGAGCATAACATCGGGCCCTGCAATTACCAACTCCCCTATTTCTTTCGGCTTAACTTCCCTGTCTGTTCCCGGCTCAACAATCTTTGCATACATATCGGGAAAGGGAATCCCCATTGAGCCGGGCCTATATTCGCTTAAAGGCATTGCCATAACTGCGGTAACAGCCTCGGTTAAACCGTAACCCTCTAAAAGCCTTGCCTTCCCGCCGCTTTTTTCAACAAGCGCATCAAAATCCTTCTTCAATTTTTCAGGCAATGTGTCGGCACCGCAGAATGCCGCTTTAAGAAAATCAAGTTTTATCTTTCTAAACTCAGGGCTGTCAACAAATGCCTTAAACAGGGTGGGCACTCCGATTAAAAATGTAGGCTTTTCCTTTTTTATTGTTTTTATCAAATCTTTCAATTCAAATTTAGGTACTAAAACCGAAGTTGCTCCCCCCATGAAAACGGCGTTTATGCACACACTTAAACCGAAACCGTGAAATATGGGAAGTATTGCAAGTATTGTGTCTTCCTCGTTTAAACCTCCCCAGACTGAAACCTGCATTCCTTCCGCAATCAGGTTTTTGTTTGAAAGCATTACCCCTTTTGGAAAGCCTGTCGTCCCTCCGCTGTAAAGTATTGCAGCAAGGTCGTTTGTGTCAACATCCGCGTCTTCAACAAAATCACCGCCGATATTTATCAAATCATGCCACCATATGTCTTCCTTCTTTAAATCAACCTTCTTTGAGATAAAGGTATTGTAAATTAACCTTTTCAAAGGGGGCATTGAGTATGAAATTCTGGAGACAATTACCTTTTCAACATTCTTTTTATCAGTGGCGGATTTAACCTTTTCGTAAAACATATCAAGGGTAATTGCAAACTTTGAGTCGCTTAAATCAAAGTAGTACTCAAGTTCGCTTTCTGTTGAAAGGGGGTGAACCATGCTTGCCACCCCGCCTAACTTGTTTACCCCGTAAAATGCGATTATTCCTTCAGGGCATGTGGGCATTACAATGCTTACGCAGTCTCCCTTTTTGAAGCCTAAAGACTTCAATCCCGCCGCAAATTTTTCAACCTGCTCAATCAGGTGGGAATAAGTAAAGGAAGCGCCTAAAAACTTGTAGGCAATTGCGTTTTTGTGTTTGCCTGCGCTTTCCTTTAAAACCTGAAATAATGACTTTTCAGGGTAATCAAGGCTTTCGGGAATATCCCCGTAAAACTTCAACCACGGCTTTTCAATCGCTTTCATTTTTGTTTAAAACCCTCCTTTATTTATCAAATTGCGTTTTCAAGTTTTAAAAGAAACTCTTTTTTGTCAATCCCCCCTGCATAGCCTGTCAATTTCCCGTTTTTGCCTATAACCCTGTGGCAGGGGATAACAATTGCTATCGGGTTTAACCTGTTTGCGTTTGCAACCGCCCTTACCGCCAGAGGCTTGCCTATCATTTCAGCCTGTTTTGAGTATGAAATCGTTTTGCCGTAAGGGATTTTACTTAACGCCTTCCAGCACTTTTTTTGAAATTCAGTGCCTATCAGGGTGTAATTTAAATCAAATTCTCTTCTATCTCCATGAAAATACTCTTTTAACTGATTTTCCACTTTGTTTAAAAAAGAGTGGTTTTCTTGTTTTTGAATAAAGCATTTAAACTTTTTTTTAATCTTTCTTAAATCGGCATTATCTTTAAACTGCAAAAACAAAAGGGAATTGTCAATGCTTCCCGCAAGCAAAATACCGAGGGGGGATTTGATTTCTTTGTAATAAACCCTTTTATCCATAAAACAGGCTCGTAGTTTCCTTACTAAAACTGCTTTTATCAATCAACAATGAATTGTATTGATAGATATATTTGTATTTAAAGTTTTCTATGTATACTTTGCCGTACTTCCATACAAAAAAGCCTGCAACGGCGGTAAAGACAAGAAAAGCAAGAAGAAAAACAAAACAACCGAAACAACAGCCGTTACTGGATTTTTGTTGCCGCGGTTGAGGTGAATTATAATTTGCAACAGGCGGAGGCGGAGGAGTTTGAGGAAACAAATCCGGGAAAGCGGTTTTTAAAGGTATCCATTGAGGCAACCCCTCATACCAGCACGGAGTTTCCCCGTTTACCCTGCCCTCTTTTACAAAATTTGCTATTGTTTCTTTTGTATAAGGCCCGTATTTTTCTCCGTTAACTACAACAAAAATATTGTTCATAGCCACCTCTTTTTTTAGAATTTTACCATATTCTTCTTGAATATTAAACATTGCAGCCGACATGCGGTATAATACAAAGGTTAAAAAAATCAACGGAGGCAAAATGAGAAAATTAGGCTACATTTTTCTGTTTTTTGTGTTTCTTGCGGTATTTTCTTTGCATGCTCAATCGCTGAAAGAGGAAGTAAACGCACTTAACAACCCTGCAATTTCAGGGAAGGTTGACAAAACCTCATTCAACTTCGGCAATATTAAAATATCGGCAAAACAATGTTACGGCGTTGAGGCAAACGGTGAAAAGTGCGGTGCGGTAATAGTTAACGGGGGAGAGTTTGAGTTAACGGTTAAAGACAAATACTGCATTCCAGTCTGTGAGAGAAACGCAAAAAGGTGGCATATATCAAACAGAATTTTCCATAAAAACCTAATCTTAACCAAAAAGTTTGACAATGCTTTAATCCTTTCAACCTCTTATAATTTCGGAGAAAATGCCTCTTCAGAAAAAGTTAATTTCCCTAAAAACATTAAAGAATTTCTAAAGGTTAACCCGTACATTGACGCCGGAATGGACATATTGGCGGCAAAACTTCAAAACAACGATATAACCGTTGCCGTTTTTGAAACAACACTTGGATACTTCTACTATGTTTTTGACCCTGACAACACGGAAACGGAAAAACTATTCTATTTAAGAATTAGCAAGTACACCAAGGTTTATGAGATGTTTGAAATAGTTTACCAGCCTGTAGGCAGAAAGGTTTATGAATTAACAACCCCCGACTTTTCAGTTAACCATATTGACTTAAATGTAATCAATACCGAAAAAGACCTTGTAACAATTGACGCAAACTTAACAATCACATTAAACACAAATTTAAGCGGTCTTTCCTTTGACCTTTTAAATTCATTTTATACATTCAGAACAAATACAAGGGAAGTTTCAGGGGAGAGATATTTAAAGGTAAACTCACTGGACATAAACGGAAAAGAAACGGATTTTGTCCACCAAACTCAGCAATTGATTGTTAAATTGCCGGATAATTTAAAAAGGGGAGACAAAATTGTTTTACACACAAAACTTTCGGGAGACATACTTTACAACCTTTTCGGGGATAATTTCTGGCAATTGGACACTTTCGCGTGGTATCCCAAAGCAAAATTGAAAGAAGAAAGCGCAACAGTTCACATTGTAGCCTCCGTTCCCGACAAATTTACCGTATTTGCTTCGGGGGATACAAAGTCTTTTAAAAAGAAAGACGGATACAAAACAATTGAAACAGAGTTAAACTACCCTATTCAAAGGCCTTTAATAACGGCAGGCAAATACTTTATTCACAAGAAAAAGGCACTTGGAAGAAGTTGTATAGTGGCAACCCACGGCACAAAGAAGGACAAAAATTCAAAAAGGCTTCTAAATTACTTTTTTGCCGCAAGCGACATAATCTCAAAAGGGGTAAACAAACCCTATCCCTTTAAAGACCAGTACATTATAGAAACAAACTTTGACAGATACTTTACAGGCCCGTCAATTATCTATGTAGGCAGTGAAATATTTAACCCGAAATACGAAACCATTGACAACCTTAATTTACTTTTTATAAACGACATTGCAAGGGCTTTTTTCAGGTTCAGATTGAATATTCCCAATGAAAACGAATTCTGGATAAGCGAGGGGTTCTCTCAATACATAGCCGCAATTACATACACAAGGCTGTTTAAAAAGAGAAAGGTTGCAAGGACAAAGTTTAAGAGAATTTTAAAACAGTGGAAAAGGGGTGCTGAACTGATAAAATCAGGGGATTCAATTTACCTTGCCTCTCATTTAAGCGGGAAAAAATCAAAAGACTGGTACGATATGGTTCACCTTTATTACGACAAGGCACCTTTAGTGCTTCACGCTTTGAGATTAGAAATGCAGAAAAAATACGGAGCTCAAAACGGAGACAGAATGTTTTTTGTGTGGATAAGTTCTATCTTAAAGTCTTTTAGCGGAAGGTATGTTAATACCTACGACTGCATAAGGTTGTTAAACATGATTACAAGAGACAATTGGGAGCCCTTCTTTGACAAATACATATTCGGAGACCAGACTCCCGAAATAGATATTTAAACTTTAAGGGGGGATTATTTCCCCCCTTCTTTTTTTTCATCTTCCTTTTTTTCCATATCCCGCCAATAAATCAAGCCTGTTATTGAAATTCCCAGCACAAGCCCTGCCCTTATTCCGAAATCTATTCTAAACTTCGCAACCCCTAAAATTGAAGCGGTGTAAACATAGTAAAGCCCGCTCCATAAAAGAAACCCTATAAAAAACACAACCAGATAGATTATTAAGTACTTTTTCATATCACCCTCCGTGTTACATATTTTACCATTAAGGGCACAATACTGCGCAACCTTTATCTTTCTTTGATTTTTTGTTATAATAATAAAGAATCATCTAAAAAACGGAGGAAATTATGCCTAAAGTGGGAGTAATTCTTTCAGGATGCGGAGTTTTTGACGGTGCGGAAATACACGAAGCGGTTTTAACCATGCTTGAATTGGACAAAAGAGGCTGCGAAATGGTTATTATGGCGCCGGACAAACCGCAAATGCATGTTATAAACCACCTGACCGGGGAAGAGTCCAAAGGGGAAACAAGGAATGTTCTTGTAGAGTCCGCAAGGATAGCCAGAGGGGAGATTAAAAACATAGACGATGTTAAGGCAGAGGAATTAGATGCATTGGTAATGCCGGGCGGTTTCGGTGCCGCCAAAAACCTGTCAAACTTTGCTGTGAAAGGGGAAAAGGCAGAAGTTGACCCCTCTGTCGCAAGGCTTTTAAGGGAAGTGCACAAACAGGGAAAGCCTATAGCAGCCGTTTGCATTGCGCCTGCGGTAGTAGCCGCTGCACTGGGGGATATAAACCCCGAATTAACAATAGGAAACGACGAAACAACCGCCAAGGCAATTGAGGCTATGGGGGGCAAACATTTTGTATGCCCTGTTGACGGGTTCCATGTTGACGAAAAAAACAAAATAATATCAACCCCCGCATATATGTTAGGGAAAAGGATTTCCGAAGTCCATGCGGGAATCTCCAATATGGTTGATGCATTGATGAAACTTATAGGCTGATGGAAATTAAAGGTTTCGTTATAGACGCAAGTTCAATGATAATCCTTGATAAGGCAGGGGCAATGGGGGTACTTGCTTCCCATGTCCCCCTTATCTCCACCGTGTCTATCAGAGACGAGTTTGAGGAAAAATCTGAAGCAAAAGAGTGGTTCAATAATATTAAATGGAGAAACACAAAATCAGTAGGAGACAAGAGCATTCAAAGTTTGATTATTAGAAACTTAAATTACGCCTTGCTTTCAGACGATTTAAAACTACTTGAATACGCCGAGCACCACAACAAATTGTACACTTCCGCAATAGCAATTCCCGCTTTTTTATACCTGAATGAGATTATCCACAAAGAAACTGCTATCATACTCTTTGAAAGAATACACAACATCGGCTACTATTCGGACAAGGTGATAAACCTTGCATGGAGTTTCTTTGACAGAAACTTCGCCCCCGAATGGTTTTGAAGAGGTTTATTTAAAAGAACTTAACTATTCATAATTTCTATTTTTTGCCGTTCTTTTTTTTCTCGCTGTCAAGCCAGTGTTTTGCAAGCCCGCATGTTCCCGTTTCCTTGTAACAGGAAGGAAGGCTTAACCCCGTTTCCTTCATTGTAATTACAACCTCGTCAAAACTTATTCTATGCCTTCCGTCTGAAAAGAGGGAATAGGTTGCGCACTGCAACGCCCTTCCCGCCGCAAAGGCGTTTCTCTCAATGCAGGGAATCTGAACATAACCGCCAACAGGGTCGCATGTTAAACCTAAATGGTGCTCCATTCCCATCTCTGCGGCATACTCAATCTGTGCGACAGTGCCGCCAAGAAGTTGAGTTGCCGCCGCTGAAGCCATTGCACAGGCTGTGCCTACCTCTCCCTGACACCCTACTTCAGCGCCTGATATGGATGCGTTTTCCTTAACAAGGTTTCCAATTAACCCTGCAGTGGCAAGTGCTTTTAAAATCCTCTCTTTGTCAATCTTGTGGTATTTTTTTAGAAAGTACAAAACACCGGGCAAAACCCCCGACGAGCCGCATGTGGGGGCTGTAACAACAATGCCGGCAGCCGCATTTTCTTCCGCCACCGCTAAAGCATAGGACGCAACAAGCCCGAAAGACTTTAAGAAAAGCCCTGAATTCTTTGACTTCATAAAGTAAGAGGCAGCCTTTCTCTGCAGGTGCAATTCCCCCGGCAGGGTGCCCTCGTGCTTTAAGCCTCGCATTATTGCGTCAACCATTGTGTCCCACACCTTTTCAAGGTAATCCCATATCTCCCTGCCTTCATACTGCTCAACATACTCCCACAAGGTTGCCCCCTTGCTTTCACACCAATCAAGTATGTCGTCCATATTTGTCAAAGGGTAAATTGATTGAGGGGGGTTGTCAAAATCCTTTTCGTCTTTTATTGCCCCGCCGCCGACAGAATATACAATCCATTCTTTCAAAGTTTTATAGTTTTTATCAAACCCCTCAAACCTCATTCCGTTAGGGTGACGGGGCAGATACTCTTCAGGCCTCCATTCAATCTCAACCTTCTTGTTAATTGATGTGAAAAAATCAATTAAGGCTATATCTGTAAAGTGGCCTTTGCCTGTCAATGCAAGGCTTCCGTATAAACTTACCTTAATAAACTCGCATTGTTCACACATTGACACAAACCTTTCGGCAGCAAACAGCGGTCCCATTGTGTGGGACGACGAAGGCCCGTGCCCAATTCTGTAAATTTCCCTTATAGATTCCATAATTCCCCCTTTAAAGGAAGGATACCATAAAAATTACTGGTTTTTTTACTATTGCCGATTTAAAAAACTATTTTTTCAAATCCCCTTTCACATAATCAAGCACAAATGAAAGAAACGGGTCTTTGTCATTTTTGTATGGCTTTAACTTCTCTTCATTCAAAGGCACATCGGGAATTACCCCTCTATCTGCATTTTCGGGGGTGTATTTTGCACGGTAATATTTTTTAGCCGATATAGCGCATTTTATACCTGAAAAAGGGAGGGTTACCATAACGCAATTACCAAAAGATGAAGGCAAACCGCCTGTTTCATACCCTATCAATTTACCTAATTTATAATCCTGAACCACAGCAGAAAAATCTGTTGCGGTAGAAAAAACCCCTTTGTTAATAAGAATATACACCTTGCCTTTGAAGGGTTTTAACCCATTATAAGGTTTATACTCTCTGATTTTTGAAAATTCAGAAGTTCTGCTTATTCCAAATTCCTTTTCAATAAAGGGATAATAATCTTTAATGAGTTGAGGTGAGTTTTTCCCTTCAATTGCAGAATACATCTTAAAAGGCTTATCTGCTAAAAATGAAAGGAGAAATTCAGCAAAATTTGAATCTCCTCCAGGATTATCCCTTATGTCTATAATTATAGCCTTTGATTTTTTCTTAAAAACCTCTTTCATAAAGTCCTTAACCTTTTCCCTGAATTTATAATTATTTCTAAATCCAGGGAGAAAAAAATAGCCTATTTCCCCATTTTGGTAAAAAGCGGTTTGAATCCCCTTTTTATTAGGCTCATAAGGCTTATTTATCAATTTAAAAGTATTAGCATCAACACAATTTACAATAAATTTTCCTTCTGAAGTTTCAACCTTTAACTTCTGGTTTTCCTTGAAAATGTTTGACAGGCTATAAAGAAAAAACTGTTCATAACAGAAATATTTCACTTTGTAACTGATAGTTTCTGCACTGCACAAATCAAAAATCGGGCTAAAAAACTCTAAAGGTGCTTCACCGTTTAATTTTAGTATCTTTGCCCCTATAAACTTTTTATCTAATTTTGTTAATAAAACATTTGAAATATAAAAATCACCGCTTCTATAATCAAGAAAAAACGGTGGGAAACCGCAACCTTTTGAATTGTTGTTATTCGGCTTATAATAATAGGTGGCAATATAAGTATGGCCGTCGTTAAAAAATGCCGCTGTTTCACACAATATTCTCATAAAATCTTTAATCCTGATAGAGCCGTTATGTGAATTTTTAGTCAAATCTGCAAAAGCATCTTCTTCAAGATAGATAAACTGTAGCACATTCTTATTATTTAATAGAATCGGGTGTATCTCTTTTAAACTTTTAAAATAGTAATCCAAATCCTTAATCGCCATAAAAACGGGAATTTCACAGTTCAAATACGAATAAGAAGAGTCGTACACATAACTATTTTTGAATACCTTATTATCAAAGATATAGGCAGATTTTTGCGCATACAAATATCTAAAGTCACAAAAATTATCAATATCATCCGCAACAAAAAGGCAACCACCTTTAATCCTGAAAACACCAGACAAATTGTCCCCTTTTTCCTTTATTATATCTCCGAATACAATCTTTTTCTTGCTAAAAACAATGTTTGAAGGCAAATCAAAAAATCGTTTTAAACTGTCATTTTCGGTGTCGTAAATTTTGTACACAATTACAAAACATTGCGAATCTTCAGGTTTTAAATCTTTTATGCTATAGACTTTGTCAATTCCCCTGGAGTATAGATAATTCTTCATTCTGTTAATTTTTTCTTTCGGCATTGTTTCGGGAAAATCCAATACAGCCTTATCACAATCAAATTGCATATTCTCTGCCAGATATGCAATCTCTCTGGCATGCGAGTTTATAAAAATAAGAAAAAAGAAAAAAACAAAAAACATATACTTTTTCACATTAGCCTCCCTTTGATAATATTAAAAAACAAACTTATATACTATCAGGGACAAAAATTCATCCACATAAGACACTGCCGCCGTTTACATTGAATATCTCGCCGCAGACGGCGGAGGCTAAATCTGAAGCAAGAAAGACTATAGGCCACGCAATTTCTATAGGCTTGGGAATTCTTCCTATGGGGATTGTTTTTCTAATCTTCTCTTTTCCGTCTCCCGCAAAGGGCTTTTCGTTTAATTCAGTATCAACCCAGCCGGGGGCAACGCAGTTTGTAATAATCCCCTTAGGCGCAAGTTCGGAAGAGAGAGATTTTGTGTAGGCAATAATAGCCCCCTTTGTTGCGGCATAGTGGGCATGCTCCGCTTCCCCCCTCTGCCCCGCCGTTGAGGAAACATGGACAATCCTTCCCTTTGTTCCGTCTTTCAGCCATTTTGATACGGCGTAATCTGTTACAAGGTAAACCGAGCGCAGGTTGTTTTTTATCATATTGTCCCATGTTTTTACATCAAAACTTCCAGCATAAAGGTAATCCCATATCCCCGCATTGTTTATGAGTATGTCAAGGCTTCCGAATTTTTCATAAGCAAAGTCAACCAGCCCCTTTGCAATATCAACTTCCGAAATATCCCCTTTGAAAACCTCAATATTATTAAACTCTTTTTTTAATTTTTCGGCGGCTTTATCGTTTGAACGGTAAGAAGCGACAACCTTTGCTCCATACTTTGCAAGAATCCTTGACACCTCAAGCCCTATACCCCTTGTTCCGCCTGTTACAATTGCGGTTTTCCCTTCAAAATTGAACATATAGCCTCCTTACCCGTTTTTTTTATTATTGCATAAAAAAATCCCTGTTATAATTCAAAGGTAAAAATTTTTAGGGGGTTTAACATGCCTGTAAATTTAAAGGGAAGAAACTTTTTAACACTTCTTGATTTCACTCCTGAAGAGATAGATTATCTTTTAGACCTTGCCTCTGTTTTAAAGGCAAATAAAAAGGCCGGTGTTTACGGGGAAACCTTAAAACACAAAAACATTGCCTTAATCTTTGAAAAGCCTTCTACAAGGACAAGGTGCGCTTTCACCGTTGCCTGCATTGACGAAGGTGCTCATCCCGAATACTTAGGGAAAGGGGATATTCAATTAGGAAAGAAAGAAACTGTTAAAGACACAGCAAGGGTTTTAGGCAGAATGTTTGACGGCATTGAGTTTAGAGGGTTTCAACACGAAACGGTGGAAGAATTGGCAAAGTGGGCAGGAGTGCCTGTGTGGAACGGGCTGACCGATAAATTCCATCCGACACAGATTTTAGCGGATTTTTTAACCGTTAAGGAAAACTTCGGCTATTTGAAGGGAATTAAATTCGCTTATATGGGAGACGGAAGAAACAATATGGCAAACTCCCTTATGATTGGCGCCGCAAAGATGGGAATGGATTTCAGAATAGTTGCCCCTGAAAGCATGTATCCTGAAAAAGGGTTAATTGAAAAGTGCAAAGAGATAGCAAAAGAGACAGGGGCAAAACTAACCTTCACACCGGATGTAAAAGAGGGGGTTAAAGGTTGCCAGGTAATTTATACGGATGTATGGGCTTCAATGGGTGAAGAGGATAAAATCCCCGAAAGGATTAAGATTTTAAAACCCTATCAGGTAAATATGGATGTTATAAAGGCAACCGGAAGGGACGATGTAATCTTCCTTCACTGCCTGCCTGCTTTCCACAATACTGAAACAGAACTTGCTCAAAAATTTCCTGAAATTTGCGAGGTTACCGAAGAGGTATTTGAAAGCAAGCACTCAAAGGTTTTTGACCAGGCTGAAAACAGAATGCATACAATCAAAGCGGTAATGGTGGCAACTTTGGCATAGAATTTATCAGAATTTTAATTTAAAGGGGGGGTTACTGTCTC